>JAEOTU010000380.1 GCA_016839665.1 Candidatus Hodarchaeota archaeon | reverse complement strand
TGGGGGATATGTATCCTCCATAAAACGTAGTATTCAACAGGTAGAAATTGCTTTTAAAATCATCGTGTACAATTTGATGATTTTAGTTCAAAAAATTGTTGAGGAGGAGTACTTTTGAGACAAAGCCAATAAATACTTTCGATTATCCCTTAGTGATTATAATAAATATTGTTACACATTTGTGCAAATGGAGAAAGAAATATGAAAAAAATAATAGGAATTTTTATGTGTATGCTGTTTTTAGCTCTAAGTATCACAGTAATATTACCAGAAGACAAAATTGTTGAAGCTGAGACAAGCCCAACTACTTATCCGATTGATTTTCAATATATTAAAGAGATAGCGAATAATCTTAGTGTAATAATCAATAACACAGATATTTATCCTGATGGAGAATTAGCTAAAGGGAGATTCTTCGGTTCAAAAGGAGAAAAGGATGCTGCTGGGCAAATAGCTATTGAAATGGAAGAATTAGGTCTTTGGGATCCAACTAAAAACAACGATCAAAATCCTCCATATCGTGAGAGAATTCAAAACATTGATTTCAAACAAACAAATCTACCCGAAAAACATTTTTTTATTTACTATTTTATGAGTAATTGGGGTAAATTAAAAGAAATAACTGAAGTGCTTGAAAGAAGATTTAACATCATCGAACAAGAAGGAAATCCAGAATTAGTTGACTGCTTTATTAGTCCAAAAATATACAACGTTAGTAGCTACCCCTGGTGGTTTAAAGAAAGTCTTCAACAAAGTAAAAATAAAGATTTTCTGACATACAATTATTCATACGATGGCTTAAAAATTATAAGGACAGATAACTATACTTGTACTGATGATTTTCTTAGCAAAGCAAATATAACAATATACAGTCACTTTACTAGATATAATATAACATCAGAAAATGTCAAGGTATTTAACAATCATCAAATTTCAACAATGCTTCAACTACTTCGTCCTCTAATTCGTTCTCATACCTTTCGTTCAATTAACCCTTTACAAAAGGCGTTTGAAAAGCATTATAATTTCAAATTCCGTACTATGAATACTAACAAATCTTCAACATGGCCTGATTTCCTTGAACAGATAAATGATGTTGATGAAGGATTTGTCTTTATAGAAGAATGTCCTCTTTTTAATCCTAATATCTCGGAATTGCCTTCGTTAGAAGGTTCTGATGATTATAACGAATTCTACTGGTGGACTCGGATGATCAGGTCACAATATCAAGAGCTACGCATGAAAGCATGGGCAAAAGCCTACCCTAAATGTAAAGGGCTTATATGGTATGATTACCTCAACGACTCCTATGATACAGGTTTTACGGGAAGCTATCTACCAATTATTTACATAAACAAAACAATTGGCTGGAAACTATACAACAATACTGAGGATTACACCGTTGGATTTTGGATGAACCAAAGCTTAAACGAAACAGTAGAAAGCTACAACGTAATAGGGCAAATCAACGGATCAAACAAAAATAAAACGGCTATTATAGGGTGTCTCTACGACTCGATGTGGTGCCAAGGTACTACCGACTCTGCAACTGGAGTAGGGATTATGCTAGCTATAGCTAAATATTTCAAACAAAATGAAATCACACCGAAATACAACCTTCGTTTTATTGCATACGGTGGGGAAGAAGTCGGAATGCGTGGTGCAATGCATTACGAGTTCAACCATAGCAATAACATTACCGCTGTTATTGACCTTAATCAATTCGGATTTAATCAATCGGATGTTAATACCACATTTAACATCGTAACAAATGATCTGGATTCGGTAACTAAACTCGACTATATCAGCAGCTTAACAAATTACGTCGACAGAGCACCAGAGGATGCAAATGTTTCAGAACTCAAAACTTACTCTATCCCTATGGGTTCTCTCAGTGACGACTGGATATTCGCCTTTGCCCGAATAGCCCGTCCGTTACAGAATAGGGATTTGAAAACCGTGTTGTTTTTAAGAGATTCTAACTGGTATCGTCACCACAGAGATGGTATGGATCACACTGAGGGGGATTCTATGGATTATTTTTTGGATGATGATGTAAATCTAGTAGCTGAACTTATATATAATATTACTAAATTTTACACTGTTAATCCGAACTGCTGGTTCAAGTCAATTGATCATGAATTATGGGATTCGCCAAATGACAATAACGATGTTCCTGATGCTATTAATGTTTCGTTTACTCTTAAAACAAGTATTCCCAGTGATCGAGTAAGAATCAAGGCATATCTGCAAAATAATCTCCATAAAGAAAGAAATATCAGTGAATACGTAATTTCATCAGATTCGGAATACAGTGGTTATATCAATTTCTCATTACCGGCAGAGGCACCCATTGGCGAATATACACTTTATGTCTATCTTTTTAATTCAACAGGTACAGTAAAGGGTAATTTTTACGCTGTGTTGGATGATGCTCATCACTGGGTCAGGGACGAGAAGTTCGCAAATGATACGTATAAAAAATTAGATTTTTATGTTGGAGGTTGTAATGACTTGGCTAATCCAACAAATCAACTTACATCTTCTACTCAGAACATGAAAGCAGGCACGTCGTATACTTATACAACAAGTGCAACTGAACCAAACAACGAACAAGTGTACTATCAGTTCAAATGGACGTCTCATTCGCTGGAACATGAGTACAGTTCTTGGTATGGCCCCTATGCTTCTGGTGTGAATTGCACCGTGCCACACATTTGGACATCCGCAGGAAACATGGAAGTCCGGGTGAGATCCAGGGATAAATGGTTTGCTCCTGGTGGTTGGAGTAACTGGTCAGATCCTTTAAACATCACTTCGGCCTCAGGTTGTGCAATTTTTACGAATTCAACAACTGTGCTTCTTAACAAACAGATTAATTTCAGCGGTGAAAAATATGATTTCGATTTCTCGGGGCCAAGTCCAAGTTGGAATTGGAGTTTCGGAAACGGGAATACCTCAACTACTCAAAACACTTCACAGACCTATAACGCAACTGGGGATTATACTGTAAATTTGACTCTTGAAAATGATACATCAAAGGTTTACTACGAAATAGTTGTTCATGTAGTGAACTTGAGCGCTGATTTCTCAGTGAGTCAGAATAGTATCCAATCAAATGAGACTCTTTCTTTCACTGATCTTTCTGAGGGGATAAATAACAAACTCCTTTTTCATTTCAAACGTAAGGATGAGCTTATGGTTTTTTCTCTTAACTGCCTTTAAAATCCCTACAACTTCATGATCTCTCTTCAAATCCAAGATCACACCTCCTTATTATCTCTCACAATCTTCTTCCTATAAATCGGCTGCAACTGTAGTTGCGCCAACTCTCTTCTCACTGCCCAACGGATAAAATCACTCACCGTCCATCCCTGAGCAAAAGCTGTCTGTCTGATTAGCTCTGTTTCGTCTTCTCGGAATCGAATTCCGACAAACTTATATTTTACCGCGGTTTTACACCTCATAAACAATTCCAACAACAGGATTTTTACATATAATTCGTGAAGTGCGGAAATCATCTTAGCAGTGAACTGCAACAACCCCCAAAATTGATGATAGAAATGGATAAAAATCTTGAAAAACAGCTTAGAAAAACAATGTATGAAGTATTACGTGCAGATGGACCATTAAATAATAGCGATTACTGTAAAAGAGTACTTGATATTATAAATAAACCTCAAGAACAAATAATTGAAAAAATTAAGAATTTACCAAAATATAAGAATAAAGGTATAGAACTTGAGAGAAGAATTAGTGAAAGAGATTTCAACAGAAAATTAGAAGAGCTATATACAGTAAAAGGTAGAAAAGTAGAATGGTTAAAAAGACGGCCTGAACATTGGGGATATGGCAAAGATGCATGGTATTATTGTCCAGGTCAAGAACATTTATTGAGACAAAGGTCAGGAATGATTTTAGATGAAATAACTTATGAATCTAGATTGCACCACACACAAGATATTAAAAAAGAAGTAATTAACCCTTGGATAGAACAATTATCTTCATTTCGAAAAAATTTAGGATTTCCTTTTGTTACATATTTTAATTACCTTCATCCAAATAGATCTTATAACTTTGAAGAAAATTTACCTGTGGAAAAAAATTTACTATTTTTAGATTTTAAAAACCATATAAAAACTCCATTGGGAGATCCAATTGAAAAATTGGAATCCTTAAAAAAACTGGTAAATCACTTCCTGTACGAAGAAGATGAAACTCTAAATTATATTGATTCGATTATAAAGATACAACTAGGAATCGAAATAAAAAAAGGTCACATTCCAGATTGGGTTAAGTATTTGGTATATAAGATTTTGTTTGATGAATGTGAAAAAAACCCTAACAACATCCCAATACTTATCAACCCTACATATTTTAAAACACAAATTAATTTTATTGAGAATGAATATATCATTTATTCAATATTACCTTCTATACACGAAATATCTCTTATCAATAAAAAAATAGCTACAATAGATAAACGAAACAAAATTCGAAAGGAACTTGAATTTATTGTTCCTCTCAATAAATTTCTGGGTAAACCAAATAAGAGATTTGAAGAAAATATACATTTGGAGATGGATAAAAAAATCATGGAATTGCCAATAATAATTTATTCAATATCAAATGTTAGAGAGAAAATAATTAGTCTGATAAAAATTAAAGAAGAACTAATCAAAACAAGTGAACAGATTGAACTATCTTTAAAAAATTACAAATTATTAGATTTATATCCAGGTGATTGTAAATATCTTTAGTCATTAGACGTTCTAATTTCTTCATAAATACATGAAGAAGTCAAAAAAACCGATTCGAAGGAACATAAATTTTAGTAATCTCAACAGATACAAAACGTACTAGTATACTAGTAAGTTAGGGGTTCGAATCCCGATATAGACATAATGAGTGACTTGACTACCAAGCTAATATTATGAATGCAAGTAATTATACTACACCAAACTTGATTTGTACAATGAATTAAAACCTGACATAGTTAAGAAATCATAGACCAAATCTTGGAATTGCTTTATCATATTCGATTCGAACTTTGTCCACTCTGAAATGTTTATATTTATCAATGGATTTGCCAGGAGAATCTCCACGCAACCACTCGACATAAGGCTCAAACATCTTGTTATCTAACAGATATGTAGTCCAACAATGACGAAGACAATGACATCCGAATTTATCCGATAACTTTGATTTATTTGGGTTATGTAATCCAGCTCGTTTAGCCCAATATACAATTGCATTATACGGCCCATGCTTGTTCATACGATGCCCATATTCATTAAGGAAAAGAGCTTTTTCACCATCCTTTGCAATAGTTTCGCGTCGCTGCAACCATAATTTTAGAATCTGAGCGCATTCTTCGTCAAATAATACAACGCAATTTGAATCCTCTCTCTTTCTTAGATTTCGATTTTTGATAGTAATGGTTCTTTCCTCAAAATCAATATCATCAACATCCATTGCAATAAGTTCACCTTTTCTAACTCCTGTTTTAACAAAGACAATAGCAAGTGTTTTATCCTGGAGATTAAAAATTCCTTTCAGAAATTGGCTCATCTTTTCAACAGAGATAAACTGCCGGTTAGCTAGAGTATATCCGTTTTTATACTGCTTCAAATAACGCCGTCTGACTGCAAGCACATTTGTAGTCTCAATAAATCCCTCAAATAGCAGAAAATCATAGAAGGAATTTAATGCACTGAAATAGATTTTAATGCGTGCATGTGATAAGGTTTCACCATTCCCATTTTTCTGTTTTTTTCTTAGATAAGTCAAATATTCTCTAAGTATATCGTTTCCCTTCCTTCCCTGCACGTCTGTTGATATATAACCTTGCTGATGCAACCAGGATAAATAATCTTTAACGCATGAGCCATAATTCTCAATAGTCTTCTTTGTTTTATCTTGGATTTGAAGGTCTTCAATGAACTTATCAAAAAGCTCTTTGTCGTCTATTTTCTCCACTCATATCCCCCTCTATGTCTTATAATCAATCCATAATCAAGTAGTACATTGATTTGATTGAGAATGATTTCATTATCTTTTATGTTGTTTGAATCGATATGTAGCAATGTAAAAATATCCTCTTCTCTAAGGCGCTTTTTATCTTTGAATAATTTAATCAACTCGGAATTAAGTTCTCTTTTTCCACTGAAATCTTTATCAAGATAAGAACCATATTTTATTTCTCTCAACTGTTCCTCTAAAGACACTAGATTTTGTTCTAAGCGGCTGCAAATCGCCTTGAGTTTGGCATTTTCAGCTGAGAGCAATGCATTATTATTTTGAAGCTCAAGAATTTGTTTTTCTAATTCTAAAGCTTCTTTTGAACCCCAATCCCCCGAAATAAAAGAATCAAGAACCTCCCTTGCATATCTAGATAGACATGTATTCTTGGCCTTTGCAGCCCTTTTCCACCGCTGGCATTGTTCTATACTTTCAGCATAGACTTTAACTACACGGTCTAATGCGTGGGTGGGTTTTACAGGTCGTGGCATAATTAGCACTACCTGCATAGTATTTCTAGTATTTATAATATAGTACTATTTTTGATGCCCGCATCGGGATTCGAACCCGAGTAGGAGCCTCCGCAGGGCTCCAGGATATCCAAACTACCTCATGCGGGC
>JAEOTU010000065.1 GCA_016839665.1 Candidatus Hodarchaeota archaeon | reverse complement strand
TAGAAGGATCATTTAAGGTTGGTGATTCTATCCTCTTAAGCACTCCACTCTATAATGAGTCTTTCACTATTGTTGGAGTCATTGATGATGCAAATAACAATGGATTCATGTCCTATGTCCACCTATCTACCTTACAATCCTTCTTTCACGGTGAGGGGCTTATTGATTCTGTTAGAATAATGTTGAAAGATCGTTCTCGTGAATCTGATATTGCCCTTGCTCTCACTGATGATCCCATGGTTCAAAACCGAGGGTGGTCAGTTATTCCCATGACCTATTGGCGGGAGAATAATATCAGGCAAATATCTTTCTTCATTTTGATTGGCAATTTCCTCGTCATTTTATGCCTGATTATTGCAGTTATTGGTGGAACTAATGCGTTTGCCATGGCTGCTTTAGAGCGTGAAAGTGAGATTGGTCTTCTCAAGCTTATTGGTTCCCGTTTTTGGTGGATTATGGCCCTTTTCCTTCTTGAAGCATTCTATATTGGTTTAATTGCCAGTGTTTTGGGTATCTTCCTTGGTATAAATCTCATTGCTTCTTCGGTTCTTTCCATCATCTCTGAGGAAATCTTTACTATTCCCATGACTGTCACTGTGTCGCATGTATTACAGGGTATTTTTGTAGGTGTTGTTACAATTCTACTCGCTTCCCTCTATCCCGCTTTCCGTGCTTCTCGCACTTCTGTGATTTCAGCATTAAGATACGAGTGAGGTTTTGTAGTTCTCCTACTTTTCGTACTTCCTGTACCTCTGTTATCTCCGCTTTGCTGTATTAGTAGTAATTGGAGTTCTGTGTAAAAAGGTACATTTATACACTATTGCTATAACCTTGAACTAACTTACCTGTTGTAAAAGGAAAGAGGATAATGGAAGACTTCAAATTAACTTGGGGAACTGAAATCGGAAGTATGTTCAAGGATTTATCAAAAATCGTACTGGCTGATGGTACTATTACCAGTGATGAACGAAAATTGATCCTAAGATTAAACCAAGATGTAAATGAATTCGTGAGAGTATTTATAGAATCAATTGAAGATGACGTTATTTCTCAAGAAGAAAATGACCAATTAAAACGTTTATGGCTAAAGATCCAGGAAAATGCGGAAAAAACAGCCATGAGAGACCAGAAAATTACTCCAGACGAACGTAAAATCCTCCTTAGGATCGCTAAGGCAATTTCTAAAAGACTTGATTAAAAATAACCAGTACTTGAAAAATTTATTACACAATAAGATCAGGATTTTATCTTATTTTTACCAATTGAATTTTTTTCTGCAACAGTAGCAGACGATAAGTCTACACTCAATAGAGAACAGGTATAGAGTGTTAATATGCAAAAAAGTCTTAACCAAGCGATCGATTTAAACAACATTCATTCCTCTAAAAGTGTGTAATAGATTATAAATTATAGTTTGCAATCTTCTTTTGTAACGTTACAATAATTATTGTACAACAGATTAACCAGAAACAAAAACCAGGTATGGACCAAGTAAGAGCGGGAATAGAGAGGGATAACAAACTTTGATCTTCCTGTGTTGTAATAGCCTGTGTTGTAATAACCTGTGTTGTAATAGCATAATGAAATAAATTAACATTGTACACGGTTCCTGCCAAATAGTCGTCTAAATGCCAGAAAGAAATGTCTATTGTTTCTGTATACTCTAATCCAAAATCAGCTAAAGGAAAAATACTCTCAGTGGAGTTGGTTGTGGAATTGTCAACTGCTGCGTTATTATAATATTCAAAGAACTTTCCTGGAGACGGATGATAAGGAGATAATATGCTAAATCCTTCCAAAGCGAAAGTTCTAACAGGATAATAAAGAAAGTCGACTGTAATACATAAAACATAACATTTCTCGTTAGGAGTTCGGATTGTTACATTTGAGAACCGGAACAGGTGATCCTCAGAACTTCCCGCATAATCTATTTTAATGAATAAATTCGTTTCATTGACTGCTATGTATCCTTTTTGGATATCAAACCATGGTTCGAATATCACATCTTCTTCTACCAAAATTGGTTGTATACCGTTCCAATCACTCATATCTCCATCAATTATTATCGCATTAACTTGTCCTGAAACTCTAGCACATGTGGAGGCTACTAGGAAGCAAATAATTAGAATTTCAACACTGTACAACAGCCTCATTTAATACACACGTAATTTCTATTTATTTTTCTAATTTAAAACTATACTTGTGTGCACTTTTGTGTTTTTTTTTGATTTGAGATCTGATGTCGTCAAAGTCCTCTTTCGCGACACGATTTATTTTCCATCGTTCTAATTCTTCGAATATTCGAAAATCGAATACTTTTTATATTATCACACCATAATGTTAAAATGGTTTGAATGGTTCAGAGTGAATCCTCCCGTGAATATAATCCGTATTTAGGGAAAGAATTATCAACATTACTGATTCTATGCATCCTAAGTGCCAAAAAAAGTTCTAGTACATATGAACTGATTAGAGATATAAAAATAAAGACAATGAACAAGATTTCTTTTCGAGCTGGAACTATTTATCCTCATATGGTAAAGCTAGAATCGATGGGGGTTTTACATAAAACTATAGAAGACACTCCCTCACGTTCTGAGGGTGTTTCTAGACAAAAGTCGGTTTACTCATTGACTCAAAAGGGTAAAGAGCTTCTAAACGAAAAAAAAAGAGAATGGAAAGACCTTCAATCCATTATCAATCAATTGCTAGAAGAGGGTATTAAATGAAAAGCGTTGATCCACAAATTCGTTTTCAAGAATTATCGTCCTTTTTCACTTCTGATGCCTGGCAATTGATCAGTTCATTCCTTGATAATCTTCAATCGAAGATGACGCAATTTAATGTTGTATCAGAAGAACAAGTGACGGTTTTCAGTGGAATAGAAGAGTTTATTCTAGAGTTCATTGAACATTATAAGGATAAAGCCAAAATCACCTTTTCAGAAGCGTTAGGATTAATTCAAGATATTGGTTCTCCCTCTGAAATTCTCCAATCCATCGATTTCCCGCTTGATCAAATAACTGAAAAAGAAATTATAATAACTCAAGAAGAAAAGGTCATTGATTTTCCAAAACACGATAAAATATCCTGTCTAGCATGTAGTTGGCGAAACGAGCCTGATTCCAATTTTTGTGATAACTGTGGTGTTAGGATAGCAGAAGTTGCAGAAGACAAAAAGGCAATTGGTCTGCCTAAAATGCCACAGGAGGTCATTAATTCTCCTTATATTGCAGTATTTTTACTTAGTTATTTGGTTTTGATCGTTTTAGGGAATCTAGCACTTGCCATTACTTACTCTCCTTTGACTCAACCAAATTTGGAGTTTATTCCTGACTTATTCCGTCAATTAAGTGATATTCCAACAAGAATATTTGTTCCTGCAGTCATTATTGGCTTGATTTTAGGATTCGTTATAAGTAGATTATATCCTGACAAATTAATGCAATATGATGTGCATTTGACCGATCTGCAAAAATACTTCTCCCTTGGATTAGTACTTGCCTTAATTTCACTCTGGTTAATCCTCATCTATATCCCAATACGAGTGACTCGTGATGAAATGATCTCATTAATTATTTTTTTCACAATAATTAGTTGTATATTACCAGTTTGGAGTTACAAGTGGAATTCAGTAAATAAACCCTCTGACATTCCGTATTTAAATTTTCTAAATCATCTGAAGACGTTAAAAGAGTATAATTTGAGACAGATCAGGATCTCCAACGTTATCGGTTGCGTGATCATCTTTTTCATTATTACTGCTTTCTGGAGTGCGTTAATGGGCTATACTGTTTTTGAAATTCCTGGCTGGACTGTATTTGGTGTTCCTGCTTGGGTTGCACTTATTCTAAGTTTCATAATGTTACTCAATGGAGTTTTATTGATGTATTATTACTCTTGGGTAAATATAAATCGGTTTATTGGCCGCTCCAATTGGCGATAAATAAACTCTTTTTACTCTGAGCATGAATCTCTCATTTTAAGAAAATTTTTGATTTTAAAAGAAGATAATGGGAGAGTTCATGATATTTGAGTTTTTAATGTGGGTTAGTTTTTAGCGACTATTCGGAAATCGAATAGTTTATAAACTAATATTTGAATGCCAATACTTGAAATTTTCAATAAATGTGGAGATAAAAAAGTGTTCAAAATCAATCTTAAACGAAAAACAAATGGAAATGGAATCAAATCGAAACGGAGTAAAAGGAAAAAATCTCCAAAATCTGAGAAAGTAGCTCAAAGATTTCGCCACTTAGGTGTTAGAAGAATGTCGTGTGGTTTACTCCAGTATGATGGAGTATATACATCTAACAAAATTCCCAGAAAAAGGAATTAGAGACAAAATTAATTTCATTTGTTTCTACGGTTTCCATTTCAAGATCCGAAGAAAACTGAATTTCAAACATTTCCCCTATCATAGCTTTTTAAAATCTATTAAATCATTAATGGAGTTAATATGATGAGACTTAAGACTCTGATAACAGTTCTAACAGTTGCATTAATATGCCTCTGGAGTTTTGAGGGGATTTTAGTTGTCGCTGAAAAATCCACGACATCCCCTCTTGAAGGAAAAATGAAAAATCAAGTTAAGTCAGCTTCAAAGTTGTTGAAGGTGGATCAAGTTGATTTTGATGCTTTTCAATATCTCTCGAACTTGTCCTTATCAGTCAAATTAGATGAAGCTCTATCGTTGATTGAAGGCAACTTAACTGTAGATTATTATAACAGCGATCCAGTTAGTTTTGATCGTATTCCTTTCCATCTTTATCCTTCTGGTATGCAGTATGAAAACCGTCAAGGTGAAATGAACATTTTAAATGTCACCACTACGGATTCTTCGAATACTGATCTTATTTTTGAAGTTCTCTCTAATCAACAACTGATGTGGGTGAATCTCACATCCCCTATAGAATCTAATCAGAGTGCTTCTTTTCGTATTTCTTTTAATACGACTCTTCCTGATGGTCAAGATCGATCCAATTCCTATGGTCATGATGGTAACCAATCACGTGTTTATACATGCACAGCCTTTTACCCGATTCCCTGTGTTTATGACGAGTTTGATGGTTGGAATACTGATGAATATCTTACCATTGGTGATCCTTTTTACTTTGATATGGCTTATTATGATCTTGTTGTCGAAATTCCTAATGGAATGGTCGTTGCAGCAACCGGTGAATTGCTTGATAGTACAAGTGATGGAATCACCACGATCTATCATTACAATCCAATGTATCCTGTTCGAGAAGTGGTATTTTCAGCATCACGATACTTTCTAATGGAATCTGAGGTAGTTAACGGAGTGAATATCTCTTCCTATTATTTACCGCATAGTAGCGCTTTATGGGAAGAGGATGCCCTCGAGGCTGCAGTTAACTCTTGCCTTCTCTTCAATGAATCATTTGGCACTTATCCTTACACTACATACAACATTGTAGAAGCATATGGATTTTATGGTGGGATGGAGTATCCGTGTCAGGTGCAGATCTCCGAATCCATAGTTGATCGGCATCCTGATGACGCTGAATTTTATCAAGAGCTTATCATTGCTCATGAAACAGCACATCAGTGGTGGTGTCAGCTTGTTGGAAACGATCAGATTGATTGGGGCCACCTAGATGAAGGGTTAACTTGCTGGTCTACAGATTACTATTTCGACTTTTACAACCCTGATTGGCACTATTTTGAGAATTATTGGGCACTAGACGTCGTGCGAACCTATTACGATAATACGAGTCAACCAAGCAAGATCAATCAATCCATCTATGATTTTCTTGGAACCGATATGAGTTATCGTCATACTGCTTACACAAAAGCGCCATTAATCCTGCAAAAGCTTCGCTTGACTATTGGACACGAGAGTTTCATTGCAGGACTAAGACATTTTTTCGAAGAATACAAGTTCAAGATTGCGACATTTCCAGATCTTCAAAGATCATTTGAAACTGTAACAAACTCATCTTTAGACTGGTTCTTTTTCCCATGGTTTGACAATCCATACCTTCCTAGATATTATTACAGGAATATGGATTATAATTCCCTTACGAATACAATAACAGTCACAATAGGAGATCTCAAAGAAGAAAACAACACATATCTCTATTCCCAGCAACTTTACATTCAGGTAATGGATTATCAACAGCAGGAAATATACTACCGTGAGCAAGTCTGGATAAATGGTACGACCACTTTAAAACTCGTGTTATCTGGGAAAGGTAATCCTGGAGCAGTCCTTTTGATGTACGAGTCTGATATTCTTGTTGAATTGGCGTCTGCTGACTATACTGCATTAACTTTTCGTACTGATAACTGGTCCAGCCTATCCAGAATGAACCTAATCAATCTAATAGAACTTTCAGTATTTCTTATCACATTATGTGTAATCTTTGCTTATGCTGTTTGGATCGTGAAAAAAAGAAGACCAAATAAGCTATAATAATAGGTTATTGCAATGAATACTCAAGTTAAAACTGAACAAAAGCAGAATTTACCCCTAAAATCACTTCCTCGTATTCCAGCAATAGATTTTGTACGGGGATTAGCTATTATACTAATGGCTCTTGATCATGCATCAACTTACTGGAACTCTGGTCGTTTCTTTGGTGAATTTTGGTTTGCTAGTCGTCCAGAATTTTTACCAGATCTCATGCAATTTCTTGTTCGATTTGTTTCCCATTGGTGTGCCCCCACATTTGTCTTTTTAGCAGGAACTTCCGTTGTTCTTTTTGAAAGAAACCGATTGAGTCGAGGAGTTCAAGACAGTGACATAACCAAACATCTCGCTGTTCGTGGTCTTGTTTTGTTATTGGTCGAATGGACTTTAATCGCGTGGTTGTTTCAAGCTGGGCCTCTCTACTTTGGTGTTTTAGCAGCTATTGGCATTGGGCTCATTATTTTTTCTTTTGTTCGTAAACTCGATAATAAAATTATCCTAGGATTTTCTTTTTTCTTGATTCTTGATCCTCTCTTTGATTTGATCCAGATAGATCCTGGTGCTCATCCTGCTACGTTCAGTATCTTCAGTCTCAGTTTTTATCTTAAGCTTTTGGAAGGTACCCCGCAGCTTTTATCCTGGGTTCAAGCCGTGACGTATCTTCCAAATTGGCCTAATGGGTTGTATTCACTTGATCCTTGGTTGGGAGTCATGGGTTTAGGGGTTGTCTTTGGTCGTTGGTTACAACAGCAGCAACAGTTACCTAACGTAAATCAACATGTCGCTAAACGCTTAGGGATGACTGGTATCATAACACTTGCAATATTCTTCATTATTCGTATTGTTCAAGGTTTTCCAACCAGTTATTTTCCCATTTGGGCCTCAGACGGAGTTTTAATAAACAATGCCTTCACAATTCAGAATTTTTTCTTTATGTCAAAATATCCTCCCAGTATTGTATTCCTTTTATGGACGTTGGGTGGGATGTGTCTTGTATTAACAATAGCATTTTATTTTCAAGAGAATGAAATGTTTCAACAGTGGGCAAAACCAGTGATCCTTTTTGGTTCAACAGCACTTTTCTTCTATTGCGCTCATTTAATCTTCTATGGTGCCGTTCCCTTAGCTCTAGGTCTTGAAAAGGCATTTTCAATTCAAGTAACCTTGCTCGTATGGCTTCTTGGGTTAACCATTTTGTTCCCAGCTTGTCATGAGTTTCAGAAGATGAAAAAGAGGTATCCAGATTCCTTACTGAAATACATTTGAAGAATAAGTGAATAATCTCCAATTTTTCTCCCCATTAAACCTTGGATAGTGAGAAAAAGAAAATTGCATACCGAATACAAAAACAAACTTCAATAGGTTATTACAATGGATACCCAAATTAAAACTGAAAATATGGAAGACTCCCCATCAAAATCACTTCCTCGTATTCCAGCAATAGATTTTGTACGGGGATTAGCTATTATACTAATGGCTCTTGATCATGCGTCAACCTTCTGGAATGTGGGAAGAAGAGCAGGTGAGGGGTTAACGTCCTGGAGTCAAGAGGCAGATGGATTTGCGAATTTTTATCGTCCCGAATTTCCCGATCTGTTGAATTTTTTAATTCGATTTGTGACTCACTGGTGTGCACCGACCTTTGTGTTCTTGGCAGGCACTTCAATAGTTCTTTTTGAAGCAAAACGATTAGAACAAAGGGTCCCTGAAAGCGAAATTACTAAACATCTCCTCCTACGCGGTTTAGTTCTGTTATTGATCGAATGGACTGTCATTGCTTGGGCTTTTCGAGCAGCTCCCTTCTATTTTGGTGTTCTTGCTCTGATTGGTGTTGGATTCATCATTTTTGCCTTTGCTCGACGTGTGGATCCTAAAATCGTATTAATAATTTCTCTAATTCTCTTTTTGGAACCGCTATTTGATGGTTTCATATTTGGTAGTTTTGGTAGAAATATGTCAATATTTTATCCAGGATGGATTGTTAACCAGTTTCCTGAAGCTCTTCAACATCTT
>JAEOTU010000379.1 GCA_016839665.1 Candidatus Hodarchaeota archaeon | reverse complement strand
TCTGTTTAGTTTTATGAGCTCCAAACATCTTTCCTTGTTGCCGACGTTTACTTAATGCCTCCATTCGTCGTATATCCTCATATGAGGGGTAGCAGAGAATTTCAGTGTAGAAATGTCGTATATCTTCTTCAAAGTAGAACCCTAATCTATCGTGGATGATGACCTTGACAGGCCCAATGCGATAAACACCTCTTGTGCTCACCTGGATAATATATGAGAACTCTTTGGTTTCTCTACCTGCGAGTTGAGTGATAATAAAGTTCTCACCTAATACAATTTCAAACATGTCTGGAATGGCATCATAAATCTCGAGAAAATCCATTCGTCGTCGTCCAGTATTTTCAATTTTCACTGTAACGTGGACGTATTCCCCCGCAAAAGCTTTTTCTCGGTCAACAGTCCGTGTAACCCGAATGAGGGAGGCATTAGCTGATGCACGGAAAAATGGAAGGCCAATAACGCTTGCTAGAAGTAATAGTGTGCCTAGAAACATACCATATTCCACAATTGGAGAGCTATTCAGTATATCAAATACTTCTAGCACTTCCATTCCTTCTGGATAACCTATTGTTCCCTCTTCTCCAGATTGTTGGGTAATCCCTTCTCCCCCGAATAGGATAGGAAGCATTGTAGAAACGGTTCCAATTCCCTTTGCACTTAATCCTACTGATATTAGTAAGATTCCACCGATTGCAATGAAAGCGCCTCGTGATGAAAGCATTCAAAGATACACCTATTGCCTTTTAAATCGAATATATGGTAAATTTTACATCGAGATTTTAATCTAGAATTATTCTTCTACCTCTTCTTCGTAATACTCCTCGTAAACAGCTTCTTCTTCTACAGGATCGACTGGAATGAGTACATTATCACGAACATCCTCGGAAATCCGTATTTGGGTTATTCCTTCTAATTCTGCCTCAGGTTTTAGAATTATACGGTGGTGCACAACATGAGGAATCATCAGGAGAATATCATCTGGAATGACATAATCACGTCCATGTATGGCAGCTCGTGCTTTTCCTGCTAATAGAAGGCTTTCGCTTCCACGAGGAGAACATCCTAAGACTAAGCGTGGGTCAGTTCGTGTCGCAACAGTTATATCTCGGATCATCTCTAGTAGTTCTGGACAAACATATACTCTCTTGACCACGTCCATCATAGCAACAATGGTCTGAGGGGAAACAACCTGTTTGAGTGTTGCAGGAATTGGTTCGTTTTTAAATTTGATAATACGTAATTCATCATCAGGAGAAGAATGATGGATAATAACTTTGATCATAAAACGATCTAATTGAGCTTCAGGTAGGGGATATGTTCCTTCTTGCTCAACAGGGTTTGCTGTTGCCAGAACAACAAAAGGTTTCTCGAGATTGTGAGTTTCCCCCTCTATTGAGACATGCCTTTCAGCCATAGCTTCAAGCATTGCTGATTGAGTTTTTGGAGGAGCTCGATTAATTTCATCTGCAAGGATCACATTTCCAAAAATTGGCCCTTTCTTAAGACGAAATGTCCCAGTCTTTGGATTGAAAATGTTAGTTCCAACAATATCAGACGGAAGCATATCAGGAGTGAATTGAATTCGCTTGTATAGAGTTCCAAGGCAGGTGGAGAAGGTTTCTGCCATATATGTCTTTCCAATACCTGGTACTCCTTCTAAATAAACATGTTTTCCAGTTAACATTGCAATCCAAAGCATTTCAAACATTTCAGTCCTTCCAATGTAAACTTTCCTTATTTCTGCCATGATTTGCTGGTACGCACGAGCGACATCGTTTACTTCCAGCATTTCATAAGTAAGTTCATCACTGGTGAAATCTTTCCCTTTTAAGTCAGTTTTGCTCATTTCTTCCACTTCTAGTATAGATTATTAGATTTTATCATATAATTTAATTTTGATTACCCGATCTCCACCCCTATGTTTTTCAGGAACAGATAATGATCTAAAAACTCTTGCTCTGAAATCATAGCTCGCGTAACAATAATTTCCTCGATTAGAGTTAAACCTCTGATGAGATCCCTTTCATTAAAGCGCTCAGGAAATTCACTTACTAAATAAGATGCAGTAATTTCAGGAGTAAGACCAGTATCAGGCGCATAACGTCTTGTTAAATTTCTGTTAAGCCGTCGATAAATAAGTTCTAAACCACGTGAATATTGCTGGTATTCGAGGAACCAACGCATTTTTACAGCAAAAAAACTCCGTCCATAATAACGCTCTACGCGTGTTAGGAGGAGGGGTTTAGCTTGTGTTCTCTTGGGCATAAAACGTCGTGACAATACAATCGCGAGAATTGGTAAAGCCCAAGCAAACAAGGGGAACATAGTAATCATATCTAAAAATTTCAAATAGAAACTCAATGGGAGAATAGGTGATAAAGGATTATTAGCCAGATGACCTTCGTCAAATATGACAGTTTGACCCGCTCGTGATTCTCCTGAAGTGGATTTCATTATTATGTCTACTACATTGTCAGCAAAATCACTATTGTCATATATGGCGGAACCAGGATAATTAGTTGTGTCTAAATACTGATTAATGAAAATTGATGGGTCCGAACATATGATAATCTGCCCTCCAAGGGGAAAAGGAAAATAAACAAAGACAGGAAAACCAACATTAGGATTTCCCCATTCATTAGGATCAGGTTCAATACTATTAACATCAAGCTTAGCTGCTACTAAATCCGATTCCATCCACGCGTTCGAGCTGCTATATAATACCGCAATCTGAAGACTGAAGGAAACATCAGGAATATTCCCTGAACCGATATATTCTCCCAATTCCTCGAATGCAGCCGATGCAGAAGCTGGAAATTCCCCCATGGGAACCCATTTAGTAATATATTCTATATCACATGATTGGTTTACCCCAGTTTGTTGTTCCATTTGTTTTACTTGAGTGGCATTTGGATATCGTACCTTCATAGTGATAATCGACGCAAAATTCCCAATAACACCATTACCACTCAAACCACTTGTGAAATCTGTGACCCAAGGAGCTGGCATTTGATAACTAGTTCCTTGTTGGACAGTTGAAGGAAAATTAAAAATAGGGGTTAGAGGAGTATAATTGTAGCTGCCTTGATCTACAAGGAGACTGCCATTAATAGCAATCCCTGCAATCGGAAAATTCGTTGAAACGTCACATTCTCCGTCACCATCTGTGTCATTCTGCTCTGTAGTATTCATCCCAAAGGGATTGTATCCTCCTCCCGTTTCACCTCCTAGCTCACCACCAAGGTCTATTGTGCCCAAATCCATCTGTGCCATCATACCAAGAAAAACAGAGAACATATCTAAAATGTCGTTTGCAGTACCAAAATCATCTGCAATTAGCACTCGTCCCCCGTTAATAGCGTACATAAGAATCGCTAGTGCTTCAGAAAAATCGTAATTGACAGCAGGCCCTAGAATAATGAGAGCCCCGCGACTATCATTCATTTCGGATTCATTCAGACGATTAAGAACATTGCTACTTCCAACGATTGTGGAAATTTGAGCTTGATTTGGGTGATTCTGGAATCTTTTTTTGAATTCACTAGCTCCATTCCATCCTGTGTTGTAGATTGAAAAATCAGTATTGTTAGTAGCGAACAAACCGCTAAATAGAAATGCTGACACAAAGGGATAGCTGATGAAAATCGCTAAGACAATAATTGCAGCTGAGGTGCGATTTATCGTTACCATAACAGTTCACTTATCATATCGTCTGAAATAAATAGTTCCTTGATAATCATCAAAATTCTTCAGTAGTTTCAGTTTCTGCGACAGATGTTGCTGTTTGGAGGAATTGATGAAGCCCAGACAAACCATCCTTGAATTCTTGTGTTGTAAGAGGAGTTTGTCCATAACGAGCTTTCTCAAAGGCCATTACAAGAGCATTAATAGCACTGGGATCCACATCGCCTCGATTCATAAGTTTAACACCTAACTGTCGTGCAGATTCGTTTGGTGCTCGGCCAACATGGAGAAATTGTTCAGAAGCAATTGACATAGTTTGCCACATCAGGATTGTAGCTTCCTTGAACATCTGTTGACGAGCTAATTGCCTTATTTGAACAAGACGCTGTTCGATCTCTTGTTCTGTTATGGTCTTTTTGGCTGCACCCATTCCTAGAGCGGTTTTGATTTGTTCTCGAAAATAGAATAATACGGCGCTGACAACTATCGCAATGCCAAGAACAAATACAAAGAATAATGGGTTTTCAAAAAGACCCTGAGCAAAGAAATTATATCCTTTCATCTTTATTACAACTCTCACAGTTCTTTCTAGCTAATTTTATTGTGATTTTTTCTATCCTAGATTAATAGAGTTTTGGTTCATTATTTTATTTTTTTCTTTTTCCTCTTTTACTGCTTCTTATATTATCTTCTTCAAACTTTATAAATTCAGTTAATGATTCAACAAATTCTTTTAGAGTAATCATTGTTTCAAGCACTTCTTAACCCTTTTAATCGTTCAAACAGTGCAGCAAACCCAATTCCACCACCTAAGGCTAGGGGAATGCCCATAATGTACCAAAATAGGTCGACTGTTAATGGAGAAGGGCTAAGAGGCCGAATAGTAAAGGGGTCGGAATCGATTTCCTTTTGATTACGAGTATTATCAAAAATACTTGCTGTAAGGTAGAAAACATCCTCATCTACCTCTTCAGGAATGTCTATGATAACTGATACTCCTGTATGTGTATCAGTTATTCTTGATTCGGTATCATTAGAATATTCGATGGAGTAAATTACTTCATCTGTTTCATTCGAAACAAACTCAATAACTAAGGTGGTCATATTGACACCACTTCCACTTTGATCAGTGGCTCCATCATTAATGGTAAGTTCCACTGTAAGGTCTTCCGTTTCTACTACGTTCGGTAAAGTCCAGTCATCTTGATTTGCGAATGCTAAATTCGGTGGTCCGTTATCTATTTCGATTTCAAGTTTTTGTTCGACGCTATTTCCAACGTTATCGTTAAAAGTCAGAACTGCTTCCCAGACGTTAAATACTATGATATCTGGATCACGAGAATAGTCAGGATTTAGAATGTCCCAATTATACGAAAAGCTTCCCTCAGTTATCGTCATAGGCTCATCTTCAATAAGAGGCTGTGCTGAGCCTTTTCCTTGGATTGTGAGGTTGACTGATGTATTATCTAGTCCACTATCAATTCCAGTTAATGAATATGTATCATTGATCATTCCAGAAATCTCTATTTCTCCCTCTGAATTAAGTTCCGCGAAAGATGTTCCTTCGTGTGTATCAATAGGATCAAATGTGGCTTTAGGATCTATCACATCGAGTACAACCATGATAGATCCTGTTGTTTGTGAGTTACCGACATTATCGGACGCGTCGATTTTAATGTCATAGAACATGTCCTCAGCTGTTGAAGTATCCCAAGTGTAAACATAAGTAGTCCCTGTGGTGTGTGTCATCGGAAAAGCTGTCCCATCAATCCAAATGGCAATTGTTATTGGATCTACTCCACTATTCTTAAGAGTGAGAGAACCTGAATCAGCGATGTCAGCCCCTATTTTCAAATTTCCCCCAGGGGTGAATGCGACATAGGTATTATGGTATTGAGTAATATTGGATGTTATAGAAGGTTTAATTACGTCAATTACAACTAGGATCGTTCCTGTTGTGTTCCAATTACCGACATTATCAGAACTACCGATTGTAATGTTATAGTCTTTGTCCACAGCAGTTGAGGTGTCCCAATTGTATACATAAGTTGATCCTGTGGTGTATGTCATCGAAAAGCTTGTCCCATCAATCCAAATAGATATTGATGATGTATTTATTCCACTATTCCTAAGGGTTAGAGAACCTGAATCTATAATATCGGCTTCTATTCGCAAATTTCCTCCAGGGGCGAAATCGACATAGGAATTATGGTATTGAGTGATATTAGAAGTGATAGAAGGTTCAATTATGTCAAGGACAACCAGATATGGGCCCGATACGTACCAATTTCCAGCATTATCATAAGTGGAGAATGTAATGTTATAGATTTTATCTTCAGCTGTTGAGGTGTCCCAATTGTAAAAATAAGTAGAGCCTGTGTCGTATATCATAGAATAGCTTGTGTTATCAATCCAAATGGTAATTGAGGAGGTATTTATTCCACTATTCAAAAGCGTCAGAGAATCTGAATCAGTAATACTGGCTTCTATAGTTAAAATTCCTCCAAAGCTAACTGGAGCAAAAGAATCATTGTATTGAGTAGTACTGGGAGTAATTGAAGGAATGATTATATCGATCACACGCATAAACGATCCAGTGGAATTGAAATTCCCCGCAACATCTGAAGCAGTAATTGTTATGTTGTAGATTAAATCTCCCACTAAGGATGTGTCCCAATTATAATAAAATATAGATCCTGTCCCTTGTGTCATAGCAAAGCTTGTATCATTTATCCAGATCGTAACGGATGTGTTATCCACACCAACTGAAACATATCCCATGGTATTGCTAGGATCAATTACATTAACAGTAAATGTTGTTGTATCGCTATTCGGGATCCATTGGGTTGTTGTAAAGTTATCAGGACTGATTATAGTTATGGTAGGTTCAGAAATATCGTATACCTCCCACTCAAAGGTGATGAAATAATATTTAGATAATATTGTTCCGTTATCTAGAATATGATAAAATTCCCATTCCCAGGTTACATTATTCCATCCTGAGAAATTGTAAGATGTATTAAAGAACCCATTAGCATCTAGATATAGCGGAGATCCTGTCATATCCCATGAAGTATTTACATATTTTGAACTTAGCCTCCGTGCTACTGGTGAAGCAGTATCGTTAAGGTTTCCAAGAACATATATTAAACGATGATCAACCCCGAAAATCATATTTACACTATTATTGGTTACTGGAATGGTGCTACTATTGTGTGGGAGAAAGATCTGAAGACCCACGATTTGGTAATCCCTATAAACATCAATCGATATTTGTGTATAGTTCAAACGATAATGAAATAGAGTCACACTCGTAGTAATGTTAAATCTTATAAACAAGGTGTCACCAGAATAATCTAGGGGAACTTGGAAGCTGAAATTATAGGTTCCACCCCCACTTGGAC
>JAEOTU010000378.1 GCA_016839665.1 Candidatus Hodarchaeota archaeon | reverse complement strand
TAGAATTGCAATCTACTATGATGAGAAAGATTTTATTGGATCGCTAAGTGCGTATGGAGGTTCTGGATATATTGCCGGAGGTGCTGGGACGATTTTCACCAAGTCCTCTAATCAGGTATCAGGCGATTTATTAATCGATAACTGTGGACGTTCAGGGTCACTTACTCCCGAGTCTATATTAAACACGATAGATACACTTACTGTAACAAATCAAGGGAAACTAGACATAACAGGTATGTCCTCATTAACCGCCGAAAGAATCAATATTGTTAATGGGGGCATCATTTATTCGCCCACAATGGTAACTGCGAGTAGTCTTTGGATGGGCTCTGAAGCGCAAATAAGTCATCAAGCAGAAGAAGCAGTAGTAATGACTATTGGGAGCGACTTAATTATCCCTGATACAGCATCGATTACTGCAGTGCTTAACATGACCGTGTTAGGCAGCATGGTTATTGAGAGTAATGGTTCAATTTCGACAAATAGTATGGGCTATGATCATGAAAGCGGGCCCGGTGCAGGCAGTAAAGCCTGGAGTGGGGGAGGTGGTGGATACGGCGGTGCTGGTGGAGATGGGGCAGGTCTTGGAGGTGGAACCTATGGATCACTCACCGAACCCTTTGAATTGGGAAGTGGAGGTGGTGGTTCATATTATATGCCTGGACGAGGTGGAGCAGGCGGAGGTGCAATTCGTCTTATTGTAACCGGGATGTTAACTGTGAATGGCTCTTTGACTGCCAATGGGAGTAATGGAATTCAAGCAGGCGGAGGTGGTGGTGGTGGTTCAGGTGGAAGTATTTATATTTTAGCAAGAACGCTGAGAGGCAATGGAATAATCTCAGCTAATGGTGGAAATAGCGGTTCAAATATATATGCTGGAGGTGGTGGTGGCGGTAGAATTGCAATCTACTATCAAAATTCTACTTTTACTGGAAATATTGAAGCTAAAGGTGGATTAGGGATTAATAATGGTGAAAATGGAACAGTTAATATTCAAATCCCTTCAATAAATTTTCCAATTACTTGTTCAGAATTATTAGAGGTAACATCAAATCAATCAACTTTGACTGAGGAACTCGTTAGTAGAAAAGCTACCTTAACTAATGTAACAGTTACCGGAGATTTGAATGGCACACTAAATTTCACTAATTTTGAGATTATTACTATTCAAAGTGGGTCGTTTAAAGGTAAAGGATTTTCTAAAGGTGAATGGCAAGCTAATTTAGAAGGTTTAATTTATGAAGGTAAATGGGAAGGAATGTTTTTCTTAAACCCAACAGAAAGAAGAATTTATTTGAAAGGAGCAGTTTCAGGCGAGATCTCAGGAATAGTAGAAGGAGAGTGTACCGAATCAGTCCAAAATAGTAATGTATTCGATCAATATCATGCTTATTGGAGAGTAAATCGCATTGGTACAGATTTAGTTTCTGGAACAATCGATTTAAATGGAACAATAAACTATCAGGAGATCCTCGAATATCCTTACACTAAACTTCATGCTCTACAAACCTATATTGAAGGAACAACAATCGGTCATTACACTGGACCTTTAAGCACTGTTTTAACTCATATTAGAATAGTAGATGAAAGCAATCCATATTATGGAGAAGGATTTTCTATTATTTCATATATTTCTAATTCTGGACAAGGCGAGGGATGGACATATGATAAACTTATTTCTCCAAGTATATTAGAAATGAGCGGTCTATTTACAGATCCTCTTCTTGGTATAGTATCAGGAACATTAGTTGAAATAGAATCAACGAGAAATCTTTATATAACAATAAAAAGAATTGATCTTGGATTGCTACCCGCACCTGACTTGAAAGTTCGAGTTTGGGGGCCAGAAAGGGTTAGTCCTGGACAGACGGTAAATTATATTATTGAGTATAGGAATGATGGGGTGAAGATTGCAGAAAATGTTACAGTTACTATTTGGCCAACTTCTTTTAGTAATTTTATTTCCAGTTCTTCTGGGGCTATTTATAATAATAGCTTTCATGCAGTTAGCTGGAATATAAGTGATATCCCTCCAAAAACTGTGGGTTTTTTATCAATTAAGATTCGATTAGTATGGGGTCTACCTAACCAAATACAATTATATAATCAATTTGGTATTCATGCTTCTCCTGAAATTTTATTGCCCCCAGAAGAACTATATGAAAAGTTATTTGAAAAAGAGCAAAGTAAGAGAGTAAGAGAGATAGGATATATCATAGTAGACCTTCCATTTGAATTAATTGATAAAATACCATCTCCTATAAAAATATATGTGCAAGATTATTTAATGGGTGGAATAAAAGTAATGGCTCCTCTTATGAATATGTGGGAACTTAAAAGATGGGTTGACGGGAAATTGTGGAAAGCAAGAAATGAATATAATAGAAAAGAAGAGGATTATTGGTTCCGAGTTAAATGGTACCTACAACCTCTTCAAAAAATTGAACAGATAAAACTAGAAGAATTTGTAAAAATAGAACGTAACTCCGGTTACTCAATAGAAATATCAAGCAATATTTTTGAAACAATTCAAGCGCGCGATCCAAACATCAAATACGGCCCTGAAGGAAATGTTACCCGTGGCCAAACATTAAATTATAAAGTCGAATACGAAAACGAAGGTGAAGGAATTGCGTTTGGTGTATATTTTACAGATACCTTAGATGTAAATTTGAACGATTCAACATTAGAAATTGGTCCAGTACTTGATGTTAAGACAGGTCAACAAATTGGCGAACCTGGAACTTATAATCAGGGAACAAGGACTATAACCTGGTTTGTTGGCGAAGTTGGTCCTGGCGAGGGAGGCTATGCAAACTTCAGTGTTAATGTCAGAAACGATGCCTCCGATGGTTCTGAGATAATAAACTTTGCCACAGTTTATTTTCCCAGTGTCCCAGAAGCTACGAGAACAAATGGTATCGTCTCAATCGTTAGACTTAATCAACCACCAGTCGCAGAAACAGGCGGACCTTACGAAGGCAATGAAGGCTCCCCCATAACATTCGATGCATCCAGTTCTACTGACCCTGATGAAGATGAATTGGAATACCGATGGGACTTTGATAATGATGGAGTGTGGGACACTGAATATTCAAGCGATCCAACAACCACCCATACATGGTATGATGATCATTCTAGCATGGTTATAGTTGAAGTCTCCGATGGTACGGACACAAGCACAGATTCCGCTACAGTTACAGTAAACAATGTAGCTCCAACAATTACACTCATGGATTGCCCAGCGGATCCAGTTCCAGTTACTAGTCCTGTTTATATGAATTGTGAATTTACTGATCCCGGGGATTTAGATACCCATTCAGCCATGATAGAATGGGGAGACGGTAACATGGACATTCTTGAATCAGTTACTAGTCCCATTCCTCAACAAACTCACCAGTATGAACAACCTGGTGTTTATAAAATCACCATTGTGATAGAGGATGATAACGGTGGAAATTGTATTAGAGAGTTCCGTTATGCTGTAGTGTATGACCCTGATGGTGGGTTCGTTACAGGTGGAGGTTGGATCGACTCACCATCGGGAGCATACACTCCTGATCCAACTCTAACTGGAAAAGCATCCTTCGGTTTCGTGGCCAAGTATAAGAAGGGTACTACAGAACCCATGGGAAATACTGAGTTCCAATTCCACGCAGCCAACATGAATTTCCATTCAAATGAATATGAATGGTTGGTGGTCGCGGGCTCGAAAGCAATGTTCAAAGGAACAGGCACGATAAACGGTCAGGGTGAATACAAATTCATTCTTACCGCTGTTGACGGAGATCTAAAGGGAAAAGGGGACAATCCGGACAGGTTCAGAATCAAAATATGGATAGAGGATGAAGCAACTGCAGAAGAAATCATAATCTATGATAATATGCTAGGAGCCGAGATTGATGAAGAACTCGGTGAGACAACTGTCCTTGGTGGCGGGGAAATCGTTATACATAATCGTTAATTCCCAGCAAGAGACTCTGGCCTTAGGAGCTCGAGGATGAGTACAGGGTCAAGGTGACTAAAGAAGCGGGGCGAGGAGGAGTTATAAAAATACAATTTATCTCACGAGTTTCGTATACAGTTTTCGTGCGATATCTCACGAATTCTGTATACAGATCATCTCACGCATTTGGAAATGAAATGAAGGTCTAACTCACGGATTTGGAAAAAGGTTTTTGTGCTTTATCTCACGGATTTGGT
>JAEOTU010000377.1 GCA_016839665.1 Candidatus Hodarchaeota archaeon | reverse complement strand
TCAATCCAAATGCAATAGCAACCGCAAAACTAAGTGCATCTTGGAATAAGTGCGATTGGATAAAATTCAAACATGGAGATGTTACTAAAGATCTATCAGACATTGACAGAAAATTTGATCTTATTACGGGACACCTACCTATCCTACCCACTCCTTCAGAAACTCGATATAAAGATTCTATGCATAATGATGGGGGAATCGATGGATTTAATGTGATAAGAAAGGTTATTCCCTCTATACCAAATATTTTAGAATCAGAAGGGACTTTGCAATTAATACATATCGCCCTAGGAAATGAAGAGCAACCAGTATTACTGCAAGAAATGAGAGAAACATTTGAAGAGTTAAATCTTAAAGGTCAAGTCGTAGTGATTAAAAAAATACCAGTAGAACTGGATGCGTATTATAGAGGAAAGACAGAAGAGGAGTACATTCGCTGGATAAATTTCTATAAGATGCAAAATGTAAGCTATTGGTACAGAATAATTTTGAGGATTAAACACTCAACTGATAATAATTCCTCCGAACCAATTTTGAACTATCTAGAGTTATTTAGACATGACTTTAGCAAACCCCCGAAACAACCATCCCTAGAGAAAATTCGTCGAGAAATGAATCATTATTTAAATGATTTTTCTCTTCTTTCTAACTCATCCAGAGAAAATTTTGAAGTTTTTTCTTCGAGATTAGAAAAGGAAATTACAAAACCATATAATCTCAAAAAATCCATAACAGAATTTGGAAAAGAGTTAGGAGAAACCTTTTCAGATGTTTTCCCAAATGCCGGATCATCCATTCGTTTCTGGGGGAAATTAACAACAAATCAATGGCAACCAAAGTATTTAGAAAGAAAATTATGGTAAAATCATTCAAGTCCTCGGGACATAATGTTGGATTAATCCAAAAATTAATTATTTTTGATCATTGAAATGTCATATAACGTTGGTTATATGATCAAAATACCCGGTAGTATTACATGGATTATATAATTTCTAAAAGATTTTACAGATATACTGAAAGAATATTAAATCATCCTAGTATCATTAAAAATAGAGAAATAGCTTTTATCAGAAAATTAATACTAGAGGAGAAGCGGATGATTGAAAGCTTTTTAGAAAATACTATTTGAATTGTAGAAACATCAGAAAACAAAGCTCAATAAATATTATAATTCAAGGTGAAAAGAATGGAACTGACCACAGGGGAAAAGCAATTTTTAGTGATTCTAAGAAGTATTGAAAAAAGCCCTAAGGATTATGTAACAGGGGAAGATAACGCAGCAAACCTTGAGAACATAAAAAAAAGAGGAATGATATATTTCTATGAAAAAATCAGTCCTATGACATTTGAAGATAAAACCATTCAAAATTTACTAGAAAAAAAGTATATGAAACAGCAAGATACGATTTTTCAATTGACAACTAAAGGAGAAACAATTGCTACCCAAGTGCGGAAAGAACTTTTAGATATTGACTATAGTGAAATATATAAACGGTTAAACAGTAGCGAAGCTCTAGCTAGGATTTCATTAGAGGCTTATGGTAAAGACTTAGGACAATTCAGTATGATGACAATGCCTCAACTTAACAAGTTACTAGAGGTGTTACAACTCACTCCAGAAGATACTGTCATAGATCTTGGTTGTGGGATTGGGAAAATCACCGATTATATCTTTGAGGTGACACAATCTACTATTATAGGTATTGATATTGCTAGTGAAGCTATAAAACTAGCTCAAGAGCGAACAGTAAACAAAAAGGATAAATTAAAGTTTAAGGTTGATGATATGGATAACCTGTCAATATCGCCATCTAGTGTTGATTGTATTATATCAGTAGATTCACTTAAATTCGCTGAAGACCTAAATAACACCATTATACAAATGAAAACGATTCTGAAACCTAAAGGAAGAATAGGAATATTTGATTCTCAAAGTTGTAGTCCCAAAGAGTCCTTAGAAAAGCTTCAACCAGATAAAACTAATCTAGCCTTAGCATTACAAAAACACGGTTTAAAATTTGAAACATTTGACTTTTCAGAAGAAGAAAAGGATTATTGGAATACAACAAAGGATCTTTACATAAAATATGAAGAAGATCTTAAAAAAGAAGGAAATTTGGATCTTCAGAAGTCATTTTATCAAGACGCAGAATATCAAGCTAAAAAGTATCAAGAAGGAAGAATGACTCGCTATCTCTATCTAGTGACTACTTAACTTCGCTAAGAGCCTTTGTTAAGTTAATATGTCATTGTTATTAACGTTGGTAGTATTCACTTTTTGATGTACATTGTGAATGAAAGTGAAGAAAACTAAAAATAAATGACATTTAGACTATATAAAGCGAATGTAAAGCTTTTCTTATGTTAAACGTTGGTTATGACAAATTTTTATATAACAGATGTGCTTTATAAAACTAAAATATTAAAATAAGCAATTTTAGATTTGTTGGAACATCTTAAATATCTTGAAGTCAAGAGATACAATATTTCCTTATTAAAATCATTCTACTACAAACTATCAGCACAAGAAGAAGGCTCTACAGTGTCGAAAAAAGAAGAATTAGCACGTATAAAAAAGCTGATGTATCAAGGCTATCATCAAAAGGTAATCGATAAAATAGAAGTCCTAGAAGCACAGGAACTGCTCTATGAGGATCAAAAATCATGTCAACTTCTAAAAAGCACCATCTTCATGTGGAAGGGACAATTCAAAGCAGCCTTAAATCTGGTTCATCAAGTGTCTGAAGATAAAAAACTAGATAAGCAGAACAAACAAAAACTAGAAGCACTTAATCTAAAATCAGAAATTAATTATTATATAGGCAATATTTCTGAAGCTATAACCATAAATCAAGAAGTAGAACAGCTCATAGGGGAGATCGATCAAGATCAACAACTAATTTACAAAGGATTACAGGCAGCCACTATCTGTATTAAAGGACGCTTTCAATTCGTAATGGGAGATTATTTGAGTGCTATAGAAAATTTGACAGAAGCCGTCAGATTACAGGAAGAACAACAATTTTGGCCCGAGATGACTCTATCATTAGCTTATCTTGGTATGGTATATGGTTCTATATATCAAATTGACTTACTGAAAGAATATGCACAAAAAACTTTGAGAATTGCACAACAGAATGAATTCAAACAGGGAAAGGTTTTTAGTTTCTTTCTTTTTGGTGGGTATCACTTAAATGGAGGAAATTTGAAATCAGCTCTAGAGAATTATCAAAAAGCACTAATGAATGCTAAAGAACTCCAAATGCCGATCTTAATAGGATTTGTAGCAGGTTGGCTTGGATATATTTACTACCAGATGGGGGAAATAAAAGAAGCCTTAAAGAGTTTACAGGAAAGCAGAAATATATTCGAGAAGCTTGAGGCAAAGGGTTTCGAATTGGCTATTACAGAAAACTATTTGGGATTAGCTTATAATGCGGTCGGTGATTCTGAAGCTGCAACTGAGGCCTTCAACAGAAGTTACCATTTTTTCAATTCTATCAACTCAAAAAATTTCATACTGCCATTACTCCTCATTAATCTTGTAAATAAATATTTAGATCTGGGTAATCTTGAACAAGCAAGACAATTCCGGGATGAATTAAAGGAACTTGCTGAATTGACCAATCTTCCATTGTTTCATCAAGCCTATCTGCTGACGCAAGGAATGCTATTGAAAGCAAGCAAGCGTATGAGAGATAAAATGAAAGGGCTTGAAATCTTCCAAAAAATAGCTGATGAAGAAGTGTTATATTATGTACTTACCATTTTTGCAATAACATTATTATGCGACCTTCTTGTGGAAGAAATTCGTTACTCTGAAGATTCAGAGGTATTTGAAGAGCTAAAGATAATGGTTACAAGGTTAGCAGGAATAGCAAAAGATCAGCATATTCCTTTTTACATCAATTCTTTTATACTACAATCAAAAATATCACTACTAGAAATGGATTTAGAAAAAGCCCAAGCACTATTAGAAGAAGCACAACAAATGGCAACAGAAAAAGGACTGAAAAACTCTTCTATGATGATTGCCATTGAACAAGAAATATTAGAAAACCAACTCAGTAAATGGAAGGAGATATTGAGTCAAAATCCCTCCTACAATACCCTTATTGACCTAACTCAAATGGAAAAATTCTTGGACCAAATGCTTATTAATCGGATGTTTCAAAAGGAAGAAGAGATCCGCACTTACGCTACTCACGCCCGTCAACTGGTCGAACGGTGGGATAAAGCGAGTGAGAGTTGAACACCTTCTGAAGGGAGAGAAATAATGGTGTTAAAGAAACTCTTTTGTGTAGAATGTGTATATAAATAAAAAGCAGAGTTATTTGTATCAAACTTCTAATTTAATAATATCCTGATGTGTGATAGGAATAGCTCCTTTTTTATAATTTAGAATTAGTTTCTCAAGTTTTTCATCAGTTTCAGGAGTTAAATAGCGTTCGGCACAATTTTCACATTCTAACATATCGAGATTTTTAATTAGAATATCCTGATCTTTGATTGTAATTAGGAATTTTTCCTTAATTGGAATAAGATTTCCTTTACAAATTGCGCAATTCATTTTTTTCTTTCCTTATAATTAATCCATTTATCTGGATCTGGTTCATATACAGATATGAGATAAACAAGACTATCGTTTTTCAAAGCCCAAATGGTATGCAAAGGTCTATTATTTGATGTGAATCCAAGAGCTAAAAAGCTTGGAAAAGGCCGATCGTCTGAATATTCTTCGATTATCTTGCTATTCTTTAAAGTTTCACGAACTTCTTGAAAAGTTAATTCTCTTTCAAGCATTCGTTCTCTTGCGTGCAATCTAACCAAATATTTTCTCTTTTCAATTAAAGATTGCACTTTTTTTAGCATTTAATATTCCCATGGTTAGTAAGTTAAAAAATGTTATCATTTAGGTGTATTAATTTAATTAGTTTTATAGAGATGTAAAATCGTACTCCTATATCAACTTTTTTTCAGAATATATCGTAGGTTATATGAAGAAAATTATAAAATATAATAATAACTGGAGTAATAATTATGTCGTTCTTGTTGGATATTCAGGAACCATGGGTTGTAATCATTCTTGCATTCATAAGTTGGGTTACGACTCTGGTGATTTGGGTTTTTTTACCAGAATACATTCTGATACCGCTTGTAATTTCGATTCTGCTTTCCATTTTTGCTATTGTAGTCTTCTTTATCGATACGGGATCTGAATCCGCTGCAAAGATTGATGAAACTACGGGTAAACATCGTTGCAGGATATGTCATCAGTACTTTCATCCAGAGGAATTGTTAGACAATACGTGCTCAACATGTCGACAAATAATAGAATAAAAAAAATAATGGAGATGAATAAATGTCAGAAGCTATCTTTAACCGAGATAAATTTGGAATCAATCAGAAATATCTTGCGATAGGAACGAAATATTTTATCCGAGATCTTGTTACGAATGAAGATTTGCTGTATGTAGAACGTGATCGGCTAGGTCGCTATACACATACGCACGTCTTTACAGATAAGACAAAATCGACGAAAGTGCTTCACTTGGAAGATAAAGCAACTTTAGATTTCTTTGGGAAAATGACCGTTGTTGACGTCGAAACAGGACAACCTTTAGCGAGTCTCAAACGTGATTGGCTCTGGTCCTTTCTCTGGCGTGAAACCTATGATCTTTATGGCCCAGGAGGATTTGAAACCCTTCCTATTGGCAAAATTGAAGCACGTGGAAGTGTCTTACGTACATGGATCCGTAAATTTTTAAAATTTTTTCCTTTCCTTCGCCTTCAATTTGATGTTTTTCTCTTCAAGGAGGGTCAACCCGTCAAAGTGATGGAATACAATCGGAAAGCCACTATTCGCGATCATTACGTCATTGATTGCACTTTTGATACTGAAGGTCTCCTCGATCGAAAGCTTGCTGTAGGATTTGGTCTGATACTGGACTCATACGAATCTCGGTAAGCTAATCCAACGTAGTTTTAATAACTACCATTACGAATCCAATAACAGGGATTGCAATTAACCTTGCCTATGAAAGTTATTTGATCATTTTTGCCACAAAGAATCCAATCGTGTTATGTTTTGCAGGAAGATATCTTCCAGCTCCCCTAATAGGAGAATTATTGATGTAATAACTTGGTGGTAACCAAGAAGGTGTATCTTCAAATTTTGCTTGATCATCACGTATCTTTTGAATTTGATATTCTCCTTCCTCTGGATAAAGGCTGCAGGTTGAATAAACCAGAGTGCCTCCTACTTTAAGAAGATCAAGAGCAGTTTTCAATAGTTTCTCTTGGAGAAGGACATTCCTAAACAAAAATCGCCTATTCTGTCTCCACTTTAACACAGGATTTGCAGTAAAGGTCCCGCTACCGGTACAAGGAGCGTCTAAAAGGATTTTATCAAATGTTTCTTTTAATAAGGGGGGTTGGATGCCATCCCATTGTATAGGATGAACGTTTGTCACCCCGAACGAGGAGAGAAACGTCTTCATTTCGTATGTCCGTCTCTGATCTAAATCTCCTGCAACTACAACTGCTTCATTAGTTGATTGTTGAGCAATTAAACTAGTCTTTATACCTGGAGCTGCGGTCAAATCTCCGATTAATTCGTTTGGTTGGGG
>JAEOTU010000376.1 GCA_016839665.1 Candidatus Hodarchaeota archaeon | reverse complement strand
CTAGACAAATCTCAATATTATCAGGCCCAATACCTGTACTCAATACAGATACCTCTAGATCATTGATTTTTCCAGTGATTGTTCTGAATTCCCTTGTTTGCTTATCAATGAAGATTTCAGAAAAGAATTCTTTCATTTTTTCTGGTCTTTCTGGGTCTCCAACTAGAATAATGTTCTCTGCCAATTCTCCTGGTGCAAGTCCTAAGTGATACTGACGTCCACTTTTATCTTTAACTATATCAGCACTCTCTATGTCGCCTATTTTTTTAGAAGACAATCCTATCGCCTCGTTTATCTTATTATTTCAATTATTCCTGTTATCTAGTAATAGTATTAAGTATAATTTCTATTTAGTCATTATTGTATATCAGAAAACCATTGATTTCTTGGGGTAAAATATGTCAGAATTAGCTATAATTTCAAGTTGGGGGACAAACAAATTTGGTTTTTCTATTTAACAATGTAAGAATGTTATACGAAGGGTTCAGGGTTTTTTAAGAACAATATGATGATTTACACATCGAGCTTCGTAAGTTTCAATCTTTGATTGATCTTCAATAACAATAAGAGGACTGTTATAAGGAGCAGGTTCTCCATTTATTAGTCTCTGACTTCTCGTAGCACGATGATTACAGCCATCTACATCACAAATAGCAGTAAGACTCGTTACTTCATCCGCACGTCCGACAAGCGATGGCATGGGCCCAAATGGCTCACCCCTAAAGCTAAGAATTAAACCACTTACAATAACATGGTACCCCTTTTTGAGTAAGATATCAATTACATCAACTAGCTGGTTATCAAACATGTGAGTCTCATCAATTCCAACAAAATTATACTGCTTTTCTTTTAAATATTCAAATATTGACTCGGGATCCTTCTCATCTATTACAATCGCTTCAAGCTTAACGTCAAAAGCACGGGAGGAGACACCTAATTCTCGAGTGTTAACAGCAGGTTTAAATATAATCCACTTATAATTTGAATATTCAAGTTCCTGGAAACGTCTGATAAATATCGCGCTCTTACCACTTTTCATTGGCCCAAATATTACTTCTAAACATCCTGACTTATACACTATTGGCATTTTTTTGATTATCCCCAATTGTATTCAATTCAGATGAAAAGTTTCAATTATAGTTAGTTTTAATTATGAAGAGCCTTTCTTTGGTCAATTAGGTTTCTTTCATAAGTAATAACTTTGTTGCTTCTATTGCTACTGCAATTGCTTCTTTTTGCCCTTTTTTGTGGTCAACAATTGGTTCTCCTGCTTCTGTATCTCCTATTGCTGCCATTATTCCTCCTGCTCGCCATCCCCTTATCTGACTAATCACGAAAATAGTTGAACATTCCATTTCTGTAACCAGTGCACCAGCTTCTATCCAAGACTTCCAGCGATCTTTAATCGTCTGATCAGGAATCATTGAAGGTGTTTCAGCATAAAAGGCATCCTTTGAATGAATAATTCCCTCATGATAGAATGATGAAAGGTTTAAATTATGAGCAGCTTGTCTCAAAGCCAAAACCACATCTACACTGGCTACTGCAGGAAAAGCCCCATCAATATATTGGTGAGATGTTCCCTCATCTCTAATTGCGCCAGTTGCAGACACAATATCTCCTAGTTTGACTTTCTTCGATAAAATTCCTGAAGTTCCTACTCTAATGATTGTAGTAACCCCTAGTTGTCCAAATTCCTCAACACCAATTGCTGTTGATGGACAACCTATCCCCATACTAGATACAATCAATGGTTGATCATTCAAATAACCTAAATGAACTCTGTATTCACGATTGAATGAGATTTCTTTGGAATCGTCAAGAAGAGCTGAAATTCTGGGAACCCTTCCTGGATCACCGCAGATCAGACTATACTTGCTATTTTCAATATCCTTTTTGGAAACGTTGATATGATATTTCTTATCCAGCCAATTCACAACCTTTATTCATATTAATGAGGATTAGCAATATTCTTTTGGTAACAATTAACAAATAAGTTGATTCAACAGTCGAATCCGACACCTGAGAGTCCGAAAATATCTTTTAATTCAGTTAGAATGTCACCGTTCTTAGTTTGTGAAAAAGATTCAATATATATTTTTATTTTTGGTTCGGTTCCTGAAAATCTAAGCAATAAACTAGATTTATCTTTGAAAAAGAGTTTTAATCCGTCTAATGTTGAAGTATTGGAGATTCTTTCTGACCATAAGGTTGGTAGATCGTCAATCTTGCTTTTCACCTGTTCTCTGTCATCATTAGAGATTTTAAATGCCTTACGTAAAATTTTTCTTTCATTATACAAGGCCATAACATTAGAAATCTTCTTTAATTTAAGAATCACTAAAAGCTTCAATACAGGATATAAGCCGTCAATCCATTTTCCTAATTCAGGAAACAAGAGTTTACTAGGTTCTGCTAAGAATAGGAGTCCTTCTTCATTCACATAATCACGGTTTCTTCCAATACGACTCGTAATGACATCAGCTTTCTTTTTTTCAGCAATTTCAAAGGCTTGTTTTGTACAGTCACTAGTTAGAACAATTTTATTCTTTTCGGGATTGGAATAGTCTAAATTATCAAGAAAGAAATTTATTAAAGCTGTTGAACTCACAAAGCTTCCTTGTTCATCTATTATAGCAAATCGGTCACCATCTCCGTCGTGGGCAATACCAATGTCAGCTCCTTCTTCAACTACTACTTCTTTCAACACTGACAGGTTTACTGATGAAGGTTCACTTGAACGCCCAGGAAAAAAACCATCAAGTTTATCGTTTATTGTTAAAACCTTCTTAAACCCAAGTTTCTGAAAAGTTTTTGGAGAAACGAGGTTTGGTACATTGTTTGCGCAATCTAAAATGACATGATATTCATAATTCTCCATTTCAACCTTACTAAGGAGATGGTCTATATAATAATTAATGAAAACTTGAGATTCGTGGAATGTGCTATTCCCAACATTTTTCCACAAACTAAGAGCTGAGTTATCCTGAAACGATCGGTTAAGCTCTATTTGAAGTTCTTTTTCTACTCGTGATTCAACATCTTTATCACACTCTCCCCCATTTAAGAAGAGTTTGAATCCATTATCCGAAGGTGGATTGTGAGAAGCAGTAACCATTATTCCTAATGTACCTTTAAGTGATGAGCAAAAAGACAATACTGGAGTTGGACATAAGCCAATATCGATTATTGACCCAGAAACACCCGAAAATCCACTCATGAAAGCTGATTTCAGGATGGATGATGTAAAACGAATATCAGAAGCGATGTAGGCTGGTTTAGAAGACTTAAAAACTCTTCCAACTGCCATTCCAAGTTTCATACCAAATCTGGGGGTTATTACATTGAAAGGTCCACGTATCCCAGAGCTACCAAACCAACCAGACAATTTAACCACACAATTTCAACTAATTAATCATTTTCACTATTATTCTGATTCTATTACTTTAGAAAAATCATCCTTTACTGAGATTTTTAGTATTGATTTAACTTTGATACCTGTTTCCTGAGCGACACGTTCGATTCCTTTATACTCTAACTTTTCTCCAACTACTATAATATCTACTATTTCTGCTCCAATTTCCTTAAGAGCTTTAATCATGCCAATAAGTGTTCCCCCAGTACTGATGATATCATCTATAATACACACACGATCGTTCTGTTCGATACCACAAATATACAGAGTGCCCTCAGACAGATATTCACAGGAAAAAATTGAACTAACCTGATTCGCTAGAGTATTGGGGTACCATCGTGCCATTCCAAAAGGTAAACCAGACAATAAGGATACAGCCGCTACTAATATTGCTCCTTTATCTTCTTCTGTAATTATTTTATCATATTCATCGATTTTCATTTGATCTATAATAGCTTTTGATGCTTCTTCCAGAAGTTGAGAAGTAGTTGCAGGTACCTGTTCTGTTAAAGGATTTAGAATGAATTTATACTTGTCTATCGTAAAAAGAGGTTTTCCATCCATAGCGGAAGTTAGAAGCTTATAAGGATTCATTGGTGTTGACTCTATAAGAGGATGTTTTGTGTTAAATGTCCTACATCCCATTATGACTTCTTTTATATATTGGCATAATTCAGATCAAAAGAGAATAATTGAGGAAATTATCAAGAAAAAAAGAATTACAAGGAATAAGCCACTCACACCACTCACACCTATTACATAACCTCCAATTAGGGCTCCAATGACTGTTCCCATACCGATTAGAGCCTGTCTGAGCGACATAGCTTTTGCTAAATCCTCCTGTCCTACTAGATCAGAGATCCATGCCATTGGAGTGGGAATCACCGCCATAGCGATAAAAATCAAGACAAGAAATCCCCCAATAATTGCTAGACTGATAATCTCACCAGTCCCTAGACTTTCTAATAGTGGAAGAAGTAATTCAAATTGGAATAATGAAAAACACAAGAATATCAATATCGTGCAACCACTAAATCCTATGATCAATACAGGTTTTCGTGCCCATGCGTCAGAGATTTTTCCCCAAATTATCAATCCACTAAGACCTGAAATAACTAATGTAAATGAGATAATAAGAAGAAGTGGAAAAGGGATTTCAGATCCAACAGGAATTTCATCCATTACTCGTTCGATGATAGGAATAATGAATGTTGAGAACGCAATGATAGTTGCAAACGCCAACCAGTGAATACTGACTTGAATCATCGGTTTAGAGAGGAAAAAGTGATTTCTTTGCTTTGCTTTCAATGAATAGATGGAATTTTTTACAACATCAAGAGTTGAGACATAGGAAAAAGGGATATAATCTCCTTCATCAGAGAGGAAAAGAATTGGGAAGGCCGAAATAAATAATAACAGCCCGAAAATGATGAAAGTGAATTTCTCAATGGTAGTCCACATCAGTAAACCCAGTAATACCCCTGCAATGCCACCCACGGCAAATATAATGTTAAAGTAGGCTAATGACTCTCCAACACGATCCTTAGGACTATTTTGTACCCATATCGCAACTACGGAGCCAACTCGAAAGGCGCTTCCTATTCCAAGAAGCGCATTCATAAAAAACAATGACATTGGTTCATTCGCAAAAAAAAGTCCAATAAAACCGATAACCGAAAACCAATTGGCTGCTATCATCAAGAATTTTCTACCATGCAGATCGCTCAGTGTAGCACATATCGGGCCTAATGTAAACATGAAAAGAAAAAATACAGCTAAAATAATACCACTGATTAAAATGTAACCCAATTCATCTAAATATGCTGCCAATAATAGTTGTTGAGCGGTGTAAATACCAGTTACAATAATCTGATAAAAGCTAATAACTAATAAGGATGGTTTCAAGTACAAATTGAAAGTCAAAGACGCTGAGGAAGTTGTAGAGCCGGTCATTGTATTCACCTAAATTGTAGCTTTAAATCTCGAAAAATTCTGGTGCTTTAGATAATAATCTGTTACCATTTTCTGTAATGACAAAAGTGTCCTCTATACCAAGCACTTTTTTCTCCTGAATAAAGAACTTGGGTTCACACGCGAGTACATTACCAGCAATGAGATTCGAACCTTTAGCATAGAAAACAGGAAGTTCATCAAGTTCAAGCCCAACTCCATGTCCAATAAAAGCTACTCGATCAGAACTTGTTCCCATGAAGTTTTTATTAATTCCAAGATCCGTACTTAGCTCCATAACATCATTGTAAAGATCACCTAAGTTCACATCAGGTTTTAATTTGCGTTGGAGGAATCGCTTTATTTGGTGAAGAGATTCAAGCTGTTCCTGAGTCCCAACATCAAATTTTCCGCAGATAAACGTTCGTGTGGTATCAGAAATATAGCCTTGACTGTTTCCACATGTATCCACTATAAAGGGATTTGTTTTCAATTTTTGACGACTTGGTCCATATGGATACTTTAAAGAAAGTCCTTGACCAGAAATTGGAGTAAAATGGATATTCAAAACAGAAGATTGACTTGAAATAACGTAAGCACAGTGTAATAATTCTGCGTTAAACCCATAAGTCGTGATAAAACCGTCGTGGCCATTCTCAAGTAACCATCTTTCTAATCGAATAGCCAGTTCTATTTCTGTCATCTCAGGTGTTGCTATCTCTGTACAGTAATCGAAAGATTGATCTACTAACTCTGCGGCTTGTTTTATTTGATTAATCTCATATTTTGATTTAATGGAACGAAGTTGTCTAAAAACAGAACTAAAATTGACTAGTTGAATATTCTTAGCGTTTAATTGCAGGAATTTCACGAAAGAATAAGATAAGACATCTTTCTCTATTGCAATTTTCGATGCTGGTTTAATGTTCAATGTTTCAAATAGTTTGGATTTTCTGCCAAAATGCTTGACTTTAGGGACTTGGGAAAAAGATTGTGCCATTTTAAGATTCCGCTTGACAAGATGAACAGGGTTATTTCCTTCTGTTGGAATAAAAACCGCACCATCATACCCCACACCTGAATAATAATAAAGTTCGGGAGTTGAGAGCAGAATTGCACCATCAATATTGTCTTTTTTCATTTGAGCCTTTAATTTTGTAATTCGGCTTTGAATTTCAGATGGAGGGATCTTAGAGAAATGATTGAACATTATTCGTACTCCATGATGGATTCAGAAAAAAATTAAATAAAATAGGATATTATTATAATATCATAAAAAAAAATGGTTTTCCCTCTTAGAATCTTGGAAATTTTCCCACTCTTTTTGTGTAAAGAAGCAACATATATCTTTCTTTGTTAAAAGGAGTCAAGCTCTTCCAAAGCTTGCATAACCCTTGTATCTAAATCCTCTTCTTTGGTCATTCCTACACTTAATCCCTCAATACTACGTAACATCTCTTCCTCACTATCTGTAAGCCTCATGAGTTTCTTCTGGTACAATTGCTTATATTTATCCCCTTTTTCAATGTCCCCAACCTTGTAATTTGCTTCTGAAATGATATATAGCGCAGTAGTAAAAGCTGAGGCATTCTCTAAGATCTCATCGATAGCTAACGCTTCTGATGCATGGATTATTGCATCCATAAAGTTCTTGTTGTCTGTTTCAACCCATGCTTTGTTCATAAAAGCTTCAACAAGGCCCGAATTGTATCCAACCTTTACAGCTAGAGTTCTAGAAAAATTATACGATTTTTGAAACATAGCTGGGTCATTATCTTGATAATACAATAAGATTAGCTGATTGTGAATATCGATTAGGTCTTCTACGGCATTGTTTTTGACACCAACTTCATGGCCTTCATTTAAAACTCGAATAGCCTCTTTATATTGTCTTCTTTGCTTTAATGCTTTGGCCTTGAGGATTATTTCCTTAAGTTCCTCCATTTGGGTTAACCTCAGTTAGTCTACGATTCTTTTTTCTTTTTATCAGGAAGATGATTATAATATGGATTAATTGTTGAAAAAGTTTCTGTTATTTAATTCTTCTCAGGTTATTACAATTGATACAAATATGTTCAACTTCATTCACAGGAGGTCATCAACTAGCTTGTCACCGCAGCTGGTCTCCATCGTGTGGGATGTAATCCGGCATCCTGTATCCTGTCAGCGTTAACCGCGTTCAGGAATGCTTTTTTCAGAATATTATACCAGAACACCTTTTTTTTAAGGTCTGATAGGGGAATTTTTAAAAAATCTGAGTTTAGTGATTAAAACGAATTAATTAGGATGAAAGTCAGATGTCAGACGAGAGTGCAACCAATTTAGAACTAAGCATTTTGGAAATCGTTTCTCAACACCGAGATATCCACATATTAAATATTATGAATCAGATTAAGCAATTGTCAATGATAACCAGTCAATCATTTGATAAAAATGCGTTGATGGAAAGTATCGAGGGATTGGAGAAGAAAGGATATATCAAGCGCCTAGTAACCAATCCAGATACTTTTGGAATAACAGATAAAGGCACTAGCCTTCTTGAATCTTAGTTACTAGACTTACATAGAAGTTAGGATTTTCATATTGATGATTCCTTTAGCAAATACACTACCATTGTACAGAAATTGCTTGAGACCATAACTCTCCATTGAGTAACGAAGTTCCCTAGAAGTGTTTTGAAGTATCTTGTGAAGTCGAAGATAGAATCGCTTATACGCCCATTTTGTCATGTTCTTCATCTCTTCACGAGAAATACCAGTTATTTCTGTAATTGGGTAAAAAAGGTTATATTT
>JAEOTU010000375.1 GCA_016839665.1 Candidatus Hodarchaeota archaeon | reverse complement strand
TAAACCTGGACTGTTTGGCCTTCCCCGTGGAGCAGGTTATCTGGGTGAAAGAGACAAGACAACGGAAGTCTGAAAAATAGGTTAAATTGTCATTAGAAAGAGAATTAGGATGTTAAAAACAAAATGATATTTTTTGAAGAAGATGTAGAATTCCAAGTTGATGATATTACTCTTGCTGGAACACTATCAATCCCTAAAAAAGCTGGGAAATCTCCAGCTGTGATATTACTCAGTGGCTATGGTCCATGTGCTTGTGATTTTGAAGAACGAGGTATGAAAAAATTTCGTATAATTTCATCTTACCTGGTAAATAATGGAATTGCAGTTCTGAGATATGATGATCGTGGTTCAGGTGATTCATCTCCTGTAAATTGGCATCAATTCACCTTTAACGACCTTTCTGATGAAGTATTAGCAGCTTTGCGGTTATTACAAAAATATAAAGAAATTGACGCAAGTCAGATAGGATTACTCGGTCATAGTTTAGGTGCAGCAATTGCTCCTTTAGCTGCTTCTCGATTTGAAGAGATTGCATTTATTGTACTTCTTAGAGGTTACGGATTAAAAGGGATTAAAACTGGTACTATTACTCGAAAATCTCTTGGACAATTATTAGGAGAAACAGATAAAGAAACTGAAAAAGGGGTTAAATTAGTTAAACATATTTTTCAGGTAATTATATCGAAGGAAGGATGGGAGGAGGTTAACTCTTTAGTTCATGAAGAAATAAATTCCAACTTCAACAACTTGTCTGAAGAACAACGAACCGTGTTTAAAACAGTTGATAACTATTTGAAATCTACTTATGAAGGTTTTTTATTATCAGAGGGAAATACCCCAATGTATCGCTCTTTTTTGGAATATGATCCAAGCTCTTCTCTTCAACAAACATCTTGTCCAGTATTGCTTCTATTTGGAGAATTAGATGTTATTCACCCACCGAACCAGCATATGGATAATATGTTGAAGGCTTTAAAGAGTAGAAATATCAATAACTTCAATTTTGAAGTATTTTCTCAAACAGATCATGAATTTACAACTTTAGATTCAATGAAGAAGAAGGAATTTACTCCAAGACTTCTTCCTACAATTTGTGACTGGATTCTGAAAACTTACGTTAAATAAGATTTAACAGTACACCCAAAATTATCAATTCTTTTCGTAGACAATACTTTTAGATTTGAGATTATGACTTCTTATCTAATTCATCATACACGATGATGTCTACAGTAAATACATTACAATTACTAATTGGATTAATTAAACATAAAACTAATAATGTTTGAGATTATTTAAGAGTCAAACCGAACAAAATATAGAAATAAAGTGAAATTGAAGTGAAAAAAGATGACGATTGAAACTAACATCACTAAAATGCTTGGGATTAGACACCCGATAATAGCTGCTCCAATGGGTCCATTCTACACTCATAAGTTGGCAGTAGCTGTATCAGAAGCAGGTGGACTAGGAGTACTTTCACATGTGGGTTTGTCGGACGTAGATCCAGTAGAAGAAATGAAGAAAAACATGGAGTATGTTGTTGAACATACCGATAAACCGTTTGGGTTCAACATTCGAACCAGTAGAATGGAACCGAATGCCGAGATGCTCTGTTGGGAAATCCCGAAATTCATCATGGCAAATCAAAAGATACGCGAACAGTGTGTGTATGCAATAACTAGTGCTGGATCAGCTAAGACATTACCGAATTCACCAAACTTTCAGAAATTAAAAGAGAGTGGTTCACCAATTAAACACTTTCACGTTGCACCTGCCTTATGGCTAGCGGGAAAATGTGTCGCAGCTGGAGTGGATGGACTGGTGGTCACAGGTGGCGAAGGTGGCGGACACCAATCGTATGAAGGGGTGAGTACTCTAGTACTTCTTCAACAGGTGCATGAAAAATTCCCCGAGACACCCGTAGTTGCCTGCGGTGGGTTTGCCACAGGAGAAGGACTAGCTGGTGCGTTATCACTTGGAGCGGGCGCCGTTGCAATGGGATCGAGGTTCATTGCGTCAAAAGAAAGTGAGTTTCATGACACTTACAAAAATATTGTACCCCCTGCAAAAGCTCAAGATACTATAATGGCAACAGGCGTGTTTGGTCCCATTAGACTCTGGCCAAACGAGTATGCTTTGGAGCATAAACCAATTGGCAGTAAGGAAGAGAAAATGGCTCAAGAGGTTGCTTTCGATGTTGACGAAATAGCTAAGACCATTAGAGCTTATGAATTAGCTTATGAGGGTAATATCAATGATGGAGCTGTTCTCCTTGGGCAGAGTATTGGGATAATTGATGCCATTGAAGGTGTTTCGGAGATTATCGAGAACGTTGTAAAAGATGCTGAAGCATCATTGAAAAAAGCAGCCAGTTTTATTAGATAATCTCCTTTTTCTTCTTTTTTCTTTTTACAATCTTCAAACGAACTAGGAGTGAAAATATCAGGAGTGCAAGAAGATAGCCAAATCCACTCGTTGTTCCACTTGTTGGAGTACTTGATGAAGATGAAGAATCCGATGTGTCACTAGATGATGATTCATCTCCTAGGTTTACAACCACTGGTTCACAATTCGATATCGATCCTTCACCTTCGGAGTTTGAAGCTGTAACTACATAGTAGTAAGTTCCACTTGTTACTAAAGTATCAGAACTATTTAAATCAGTTGTTTTCCTAATAGGGGTCAAACCTGTTAGGGAGATAATTATAGAAGTATCGCGATAAATGGAATAGTTTTCCGCTCCAAAACTTTTCTCCCAGTAAAGGTATACTTTTCCATCTGTACTTGGATTTGGGCCTATTGCATCAAGGATTGGTGCATAAGGAACTCCAGAGAACCTCTTATAAAAAATATCATTATCACTTCCAGCATTATCGAGATTAGAACCATCTACCCATACAACGTGGATATATCCATATTGATCAGTAGTAATTTCTGGGTAAGTACATGCAGAAAAACTTTCCGAAGAAATCAAGTCCAAGTTCCGCCAAGTATCATCTGTATTATTCCACATATTATAGAATATGTCAGTATCAGTCCCTGAACCTTCATATGCATCTGATTCTTGCCAAGCTATGTGAGTGTTGTAATCATTATCTATTGCAATAGATGGATAAAGAGATGAATCATTGCTATCTTTTGACATTAAAAGAGTATTAGACCAAATATCTGAATAGGGATCTTTTGATCTGAAGAAAATATCTTTATCACTCCCAGCATTGCACATAGTTGCGTCTTCATCACACCAAACGATGCTGGGGACTCGTTGAGGGGTTACTGATATAGCAGGATTTCTTGAATAATCACTGCTATTACCTGATATTAATTTTTTCGCTGACCATCCTATTAAAGACATTGAATAACGATTATAATAGACATCAGGATCTGTACCTGAATTAAAGAATTCAGTCTGGTCAACCCATGTTATATGGACATTACCAGCAGAATCGATAACCAGATCTGGACTATAAGAGGCTTCAGAACTATCTGAGGTTACGACTTCAACTGTACTCCAACTTGAGGTTGTTACATCCCAATATCTATGAAATAAATCTGCATCAGTTCCCGAACCGTCAATATCTGTAACATCTGACCAAATCACATGAATGTTTCCATCTGAATCAGCTCCAATACATGATTCTTGAGAATAATCAGTACTAGTTGAAGAAACAATACTCGTCTTAGACCATGTATGAGTCACATTGTTTCTTTTTGAGTAGCATATGTCAAAGTCAGAACCAGCGTTAACATATGCCGTAGGATCTTGCCAGACAACGTGAATATTTCCAAAAAAATCTACTGCTATTCTTGCTTCACCAGCGTTTCCGGCACTATTTATCGAAATTAATTCTGTGGTTTCCCACGTTTTCGAGGAAGAATTCCACTTTTTATAGAAGACATCAGAATCACTTCCTGAAGATAAAATGTCAGTTGAATCGGACCAAGCAACGTGGATATCTCCCTCTGAATCTACTACAATGTCTGGTTGATAAGAGTTACCAGTACTTTCGGTTGAAACAACTTCTACTGACCCCCAATTCCACCCTATCGGCGGATCAGTATTCATTCTACAATAAACTCTTGATAAATTTGATGAATTGTGATAATATGCTATGACTGTTCCGATTAGTATCAGGAAAATAATAGAATCGCTTTTTTTCAATTGAAAACCTCATTTTGATTTGGTCAATTTCTATTTTCAAAGCAATTTTTTAATTTATATTCTTTTACTATCCCTCTCAAACCAAATCCATGTCGAAACTGTAAAAAGGTTTCTCGTAATTTCAAAAAATATCATTCATGTGTTTCTTGCTCCTTTTGAAGATTTTTAACCCATTTTTATGTGCCACAATCGAAATGTATAACATATATTACTATTCAAAATGCATTTGAAAAGTAAAATTGTAACGCTTTGATTAACTATAAAATAGTCACTAAACATATCTGAAAGGAAATTGTGGTTAGAAATCGTTATTATGTTAAAAATAATCTGAAATATAGGAAGTTATATTATGGAAACCAAAAATGAACCCAGTTTAGCTAGAACTGGACAAAAAATAGACTATAAAATTCGTAAATTTTGGCAAAACCTACCCATTATCATTCAGGTGGTTATTGTAGGAACAGCTGTGTATGGAATTGGGACTCTCCTTTGGTTACCAGTCATATCCTTAATACAAATGCCTTTATCATTTTTCGTGATGATTGGTATCTTTTGGATCTATTTGAAGTATTTTAGTGGGAGTTGGGGGCCAAAATCAACTATTGAATCTCGCAAAGAGAATTTTCGATTAGTTCGATTACCTATTGAGTTTTGGAAATGGGGTTTATCAGCAAGTTTCATGGTAGTAGTTATCATACAAGCCCTGATGGTACTTACCTTTCGATTTGTTGAGTTTCCTTCTGAAATTTATGATCTAGGGTATAATTTTGACTCATATCCCATTTGGGCCGCTTTAGGCTTTATAGTTTTCGCTGCTCTTGCAGCAGGAATTTTTGAAGAGGTGGGATTTAGGGGGTACATGCAGGTTCCTCTGGAAAAGCGATATGGTTCACGAATAGCAATTGGAATTGTAGCAATAATGTTTACCATTTTACATTTCAATCAAGCATGGGCCCCTTCAGCTGTCATTATATTACTTGTAGCAGGCTTTCTTTTCGGAATACTAGCTTATCTTTGTGATTCTCTAATCCCAGGTATAGTCGCTCATGTAATCACCGACATATTTGCGTACTCGTACTGGTGGAGCGGACTTGCAGGCGAACAAAAACTCGAGACGATTTTTATTACGGGGATTGATATCCATTTTGCTCTCTGGTTTTTCATCTTGGTTGGCACCCTTGGGGGTTTTTACCTAATTACTCGAAGAATTCAGTCAAGCAGATCAATCTGGGGTACCACTTGAATATACATTAGAACTGGTGAAATTATCAAATCTTGCCCGAATTGGTGGATTAAAACGAAAACGCGCACGATTATTCTATGATGTGGGTCTTGATACATTGGATAAGATAGCTTGTTGGGATGCCAATGATTTAACAGAAAAGTTGGAAGACTTTGTAAAAAACTCTGGTTTCAAAGGAAGAGGTGCTAGTTTATCAGAAGCAAGACATATAATTTCAATGGAGAAATTTCTCCAACGAATAGTAGTATATTGAGTCATTCATAAGTTTGAATAACATTCAGGAGGGAAAATTGAATATAAACAAATTGAAAAGTGTTATTTGACTTTATTTTATACACAGGAGTCTATATTTTTGGCTAAAAAAAAGATTTTACTAATAGGTGCTTCAGGTTCCATGGGATTTGAAGCATACAAGAATCTCTGGCAAAAGAGAAATGTTTACGATATTGTTCTACTACAACGTCCATCAAGAAAAAACAAAAAACTATTCAGAAGATATGAGATAGAGTGTGGAATAAAACCGATTCCAGGACAAGGGGTGGTTGAGGGAATTGGTTTGAAGATTGTTTGGGGAGACGCAACTAATTATAATGATGTTGAAGAAGCATGCAAGGGCATCGATTGGTGTCTTTCTCCTTTGGCATTCATATCCCCTGCTGCAGATCACAATCCTGAAATGGCTCGAGCTGTCAATACCACTGCAATTGAACACATTGTTAAGGCAATTGAATCCCAACCAAATGGAGCTGAACATATCAAATTGATCTATATTGGGACAGTTGCAGAGACAGGTGATCGACTCCAAACAATCCATAGAGGGAGAGTGGGAGATCCACTGAAACCTTCAATTTTTGACTTCTATGCAGTCACTAAAATTCGAGGTGAGAGAGCAGTATTAGAATCCAATATAAAACACTGGGCTTCTCTTCGACAAACTTTTATCATGACTGTCGATAATATGGAAGATCCGATCATGTTTCATCAACCGATTGACTCTTTCATGGAGAATAACACCAAAGAAGACGCGGGGAGGGGATTGGTCAATTGTTTGGACATTCCTGATGACTCTGACTTTTGGCGGAGAGTCTACAATATGAGCGGGGGCCCTAGTTGTCGAACAACGTTTTTTGAACTCATGAAGCGAATGTTTACTATCAATGGTCTAAAATTAGAACAGGTTACCAAAAGAAACTGGTTTGCTCTTCGCAATTTTCATATGCAATTTTTTGAGGATAGTCATATTCTTAATGAATATATCCACAATTGGCGACATTCAATGGAAGATTTTTATGAGATATTCGCTAAGAATAGACCCCTGTACTTGAAAATTATTTCTGGTCTTAGTTGGAAAATTCCCTTCGTGCGAAATATGGTTGAAAAGGCAACATATAAGCGATTAGAAAAATTAGCAACTCAGTCGAAAAATGGTACCGCTTATTGGTACAACAACAGAAATGAGGCGAGAATCTCAGCTTTCTACAAAGATTATGAATCTTATGAATCGATTCCTGACTGGGGAGTAGACATGCCTGAAATGGATTCTAATAAGATTGATTGGCATCGACTTGATCATGGATATGATGAATCGAAAGAACAACTAGATTTAGGTGATTTACAAGAGGCAGCGAAATTTAGAGGAGGGATGTGTATCTCTATAGAATGGCATGGCGATCTGTATTTGGCTTTAGAATGGGAATGTGCATTTGGCCATAAATTCAAAGCTAAACCATATACTGTGATTAAAGCAGGTCACTGGTGCCCTGAATGCTTAGCACCTCCATGGAACTATGACGTGATAGCGAAAAATAATCCCTTTTTTGCTCAAGTTTGGTATCCCAATCATGATAAAGATGAAAACAATTTCTACAACGAAAAATGTTATGAGGATATACTCTAATCTCCAGTGATGATGCATCCCAACAACCATCTGGCATTGAGGTTGAACAGAAAAATGACAATTAAGTTGAATATGAACGAGTTCCCCTATCCACCACCACTAAAAATAATTCAGGCAGCTGAGAAGGGATTATCAGTTTTAAATCGCTATGCTTCTCCTGAAGACCTTGAGTTACTAAAGAAATTACTTGCTGATTACTCTGATGTTCCAAAGAGAAATGTAATTTTGTACCCAGGATCTGATCTAAGTCTTAGAGAAATTGTACACATATTTTCAAAGAGGAGGAAAGTAATCATGAGTTTTCCCACTTTCTTTCCAACTTTTTTTGCTGCTAAACAGTTTGCTGAAAAATTGATCAGAATTAACCTCGAGCCACCAGATTTCAACTTGGATATTGATTTTATTGTGAAAGAACTAAACGAGCCATGTTTAGTGATCATTGATAATCCCAACAATCCAACAGGCAAGATCATTCTGAATAAAGAAAAAGTTGAAGTCATTTTAGAAAATAAGAATGTTTTGCTTGTAATAGATGAAGCATATTATGAGTTTACTAAGCAAACATATGCTAAGATGGTGGAGAATCACTCTAATCTAGCAGTCACTAGAACAGTATCCAAAGCTTTTGGTTTAGCAGGCGCACGGATTGGTTATATAATCGGCGGAAAGACTTTTTTAGAAGCATTCTCTCCATTATACGTAATCCTTGCTCAAACTAGTCTATTTGCGACAATAGAAGCAATTAGAAATCCTGATTATATCCAAAACAATATTGAACTGACTATTAGGGAAAGAGAAAGGGTAAAGGGAGAGTTAATAGACTTGGGACTGCAAGTTTATCCTAGTACTACTAATTTTCTACTTATTAATACTAAGGTTTCAAACATAGGAGCAAGGCTTAATGAAAGAGGAATATCTGTCCTCGACCTTTCAGACCGATGGCTTTCTGGGTTTATCCGAGTTGCAATAGGAACGAAAGATGAAAACGATTGTTTCTTATCTAATATGAGGGAAATCATTAATAGGCATGAATAGTTTGAGTGGAAGGACATGGGAATTAGAATCGAAAAGAAGGACATTATATGGACGATTGTGATAGATAATCCTGAAGTACGAAATGCGGTAGATGGTCCAACTGCTATCGCATTGTCAGAAGCATTTAAGGAATTTGAAAAAGATAAAGACGCAGAAGTAGCTGTTCTATGGGGAGACTATGGATGTTTCTGTTCAGGAGCAAACTTAAAAGCTATTCAAGCTGGGCAAGGGAATCGTATTGAACAAACAGGGGATGGACCGATGGGACCAACTAGGATGATTTTATCAAAACCAGTCATTGCTGCAGTAGCAGGTTACGCGGTAGCTGGGGGCCTTGAATTAGCCCTTTGGTGTGATCTAAGAGTTGTGGAAAAGAATGCAGTTTTTGGTGTTTTCAATCGCAGATGGGGTGTGCCTCTGATCGATGGAGGAACTATACGCCTACCAAGACTGATTGGTCTAAGCAGAGCACTTGACATGATTCTCACTGGCCGTCCTGTATATGCCGAAGAAGCGTTAACTTTTGGTCTTGCCAATCGAATCGTTAATGTCGGTGACTCACGAATTGAAGCAGAGAAAATGGCTGGACAAATTGCTAGATTTCCACAAACCTGTCTTAGAGAAGACCGATTATCAACTTACGAACAATTTGATTATAATCTGAAACATGCGTTGATGAATGAGTTCAACCATGGATTACAGTCGCTTAAAGAAGTGAATGAGGGAATACAACGCTTTCTCAACGGAGAAGGTCGTCACGGCCAATTTATAGATAGCTCAGATAAGTTTCAAAAATAGATAGATAGACGTCTTAGAAGGAAATTTATGAAACGCTAGGGTGAACTCAATGGTAAAAAGGTTTAGTTTTAAGGTTGGATTCATAATAATAATGTCGATTACTTTTCTTTCACTTAATACATTTAAAATCCCAAATCAGACTGTAAACGCCGACCTAGCAAGGTTGCCCCGAGTCGTTGTTTTCAATATTTATCATACTTTCAACTACTCGATAGAGGGTTTCACAACCAACGCGACAACCTGGGGTTACGAAGTTGTACCAACAGCATATCTTGATAATAAAGTCCTAGAAAATACTGAAATTCTTATCCTTAATGCTCCAGATTTCCTGACAGAGGAAGAAACTACACCTATTGTAACTTGGTGGAATTCAGGTAATAAAACCCTCTGGGTTGCTGGAGATTCTGATTATGGTGGCTACTGGAACCCAGCGGATCTCAATGAATTAATTGTGGATCTTGGTGGCCACGTCATCTTCGTTGACGATGAAGTCAGTGATCCTGTCTCCAAAGACGGCGCCACATATCGAGTTATAGCCAATGTTACCAATCCAAACACCAAATGGGATGACCTTCTCCGCACACCTTGGTCACCTGAAATTAAGAAAATATTCATGCAAAATCCAACTGCAGTTGTACCATGGAATGGTCCCAATCATGGAAATATAAGCAAGAGTCCTGGTTCAAATGTCACATGGGATTCGATTGCTAATATAGACTGGATTATAAACAGTTCCAAGTACGCATTGATCCAAGACCGAGATAACGATGATGACGATGTTTGGGAAAGTCACACACCTCATAGAAATGGTTCGATCGCTATGGTCGCTGTTGAATGGGGTATTGGTTCTTGGGCTGAATCCAAGATGATCTTTACTGGAAAATCAATCTTCTCTGATTATAAGAGCATGTTAAATTTTAATAAGGCTTCTTTCGCCAATAGCAGCATTCAAAACATCAACTTAACTCATAGTCTTCTCGATTGGTCAAAAGTTTCAATCACAACTACTACTACAACACTCTCCAGTACAACTACAGAATCCAATATTCTAATAACACCCAGTTGGGATGTTCATTTTATAGTTCTATCCATTTTAATTTTGTTTACGTTCAAACGGTTAAAAAAAAGTTTATAGAATCGCAACGATAACAAAGAGTAGCTGAAAGGACAATGGTTAAATTTAACTGGAAAATTCCGCAGGAAAAAAGGAGAGAAATAATAGGGGCCATTGTTTGTATTATCGTCCTAATCATACTTTATATAATACCACTACCAGGTCTAATGCAGACTATTCTTGGAGCATTTTCCCTTGTTCTCCTAGTAGCATTCTTACTACTGATATTTATTATTGAAAGCTAAATTCTGCTTATGAATGGAGGTTAATCTCGTAAAAATACTAATTTATACGAAATAGCAGACTCTAAAAAGATCTTTGGAAATTCTACAGGAACTTGGATGACATTGATATTGCGATGGTAAAAATGCTTAGAAGAAAAATCACTATTCCTAATGAATCTCCAATCAGTATAGAAGATTATCAGATCTTCATTCGGAACGCGTATTTCGCAATGTCTAAATTTCCCCAATATTTTGCACCAGGGGAGGGTATTGATGCTTTAGAACTCGCTCATTTGATTCCATCAATTCCTGAAACAATAATTGCATTATATGTAGGAATTAATGACGTAATATGCAATAAGGGGATAGTATCTCCATTCTTAATACAGCATGGTCATAATAATGTTTTTGTGTTTGATCCGACAGTTTATTCAGGAGAAAAAGAAGTTCCCTCTGGAACAATAGATGTGAAAACGATTTTAAACGGTTTTCAACCACCAAATGAAACATGGAGCCCAGATTGGACTTATGTTATGATTGATGATTCAGCTACTACTCCTCAAACATTATGGGAGGAAGAAGGATACATAGATATGATCCCAGCAAAGTTTGAAGATTTCACATTGTTAACTGATCTCAGTGAAAGTAAAATTTGCTTTTTTATAGATCAAAAGGCCCTGAAACATCCTGTGAATAAACGAAGAGAATACTTAAAGGAAGCTCTAAGGAGGGGAGAAGAAACTGAAGATGAATATGAAATTCCTAAAGGTTTACAAAGAGAAGTAGAGGGATTAACACCTATAGTTTTAGAAAAAGGTCAGAAAATATATGTAGCAACTCCTGATTTTACTTCTTGTGCACACGCATGGATTAATTTACATCAAGACAACAATAGCAATTCTTATGCCGTTGTTAATGAGAATTCGGCTGTACCATTAGAACTAATTATGGCAAAACCATCTGTAAAGCCAAAATATGGCGACCTAAGACCCCCCTTCGGAAGTGCGGATATGACTACTGACTGGTTTAAAAGCGGAAGGAAAGTTTATCGAAAACCTTTGCTTGAGAGTTTATTTATAGGTTAATTGAATCCCATTCTGAGAAGATCATAAGATGGAAATCAAAGGATTATCTCTTAATAAAATCAGAAATCTGGATATTTTGTATATTGGTACCACATGTGCTGACATGTATAATCCTAAGTTTAAATTTCTTAACAAAATAGCCATTGAAGGAGTCCTTGTTAATAGCAAAAAAATGGTGCCAGTTAAGAAGGATTGGTTAGATTGTAATGAAAACTCGTATGTTATGGGTGGTGGAACACTAAATCTAGGGCCTCTAGCCGCTAAAGCGGGACGAACAGTTGGAATATTGACTTCTTTTGGAAAAGGGGATTTTAATGATAATCTAGATAACCATGGACAATTTATGTATGATCTAATGCTAATAACAGGAGTATTTCCCATTATTGTTATAAATGAAAAGAAACCCTCTAGTGCTTCTTTTATTAGACCCGCTCAAGATCTAATTGGTAAACGGGAGGCTATTCTTCATTGTCCCAATGCTGTAGATGATTTAGATCTAGAAAATTGGGAAATTATGAACGCTTTGACTCAGTTAAAAGATGGTGCTATTGTTCATTATCTCTACTCTTCTCTAGCTAAAATAATGGACAGTGAGAATGGGAGAAAACTCGGAAGAGTAATGAAATCACTTAGGGAGAAAAATTATATCACAACAGTTGATCCTCATACCTTATCCAATGATCCAGAGAGATCAATAAGAGAAAAAGAGTGTATCGAAGGGTATAAATTATTGATTCCTGTATTACCTCATTTAAGTTGGTTTTTTGCCTCTCAAGATGAAGCAATGATGATCGCTAATACAATAGGATACCCAATACAGAGTAAAACTCAATCAGGAAAAAATAATGAATTCCTAGTTGAACTAGCACGGTATACCTTTAAGGAGAATACTCCACGAATCTTTGGTGCAACAGCAGGGACGTCAGTACATTTAATATACATTGATCCTGATGGAAATTCCGTTGGCCCCGTTGCGGTTGAATCCCCCTATATCATAACTGAAGCTGATAAATTTATTGGAGCTGGAGACTCATTCCGAGCAGGTTTTGAAGTTGAGTGGACAAAAAATGGATTATATCTAGAGTTATTTAATAATGGTGGGATTAAAATAAAACACCTAAAAAATTTAGCTCTTAGTGGTCATTTAATGGCAGCCTGTTATGTCACAAGGAACCCTCTAAATCAATATGGCAATATCCCAAAGTATAATGCGATGCAGTATGTTCTAAGTTCAAACAAATCTTTTACAAAAAAAGAAGATCTAATTCAAACCCTACAGATTCTTTCATAACTAATCTCGCAAGAATTCTAATAGAAGAGGATTAACTTCATTAGGATGCGTATACTGAGGCATATGACCACAATCTTTGATAGGATGAAATTCAATAGAAGGAACTGTTGCGAGGACTTTTCGACTTGTTTTAAATGGAATGGTTTGGTCTTTTTCACCCCAAAAGAGCTGTATAGGCACTTTTCGTTGTTCTAGCTTTTCGTATGTTTTCCCCAAGTTTGTAAACGGTGTATTTAACGCGGTCGACCGAATAGCTTGTAGATATCCTTTGTATGCCAGTTGTTCTTTATATTTATCCAAATACTCATCTATTCTATCATACTGATAGAAATCAGGTTTTTGGGATTGAATGAGTTTTTTATGGCCAATGAACTTCATCAACAGTTTATTCAACATTGGTATCTTTAAAATATAGAGTTGGATATTGCCTCCAAATGAGAATCCAATTGGATCAACCAGTGCCACTTTTTTCACCAAATTTGGATATTTATCAGCAAACACAACACTTATTCCTCCACCCATCGAAAGACCAACAATGCTGAATTTGTCATTGGTCAGTTCGAGTTGATTAACTAGTTCATAGAGTTGTTTGGTAAAAAGTTCCATCTTATACTTGATCTTAGGCCGATCTGAATAGCCACGACCAAATAAATCATATCGTAGAACTCTAAACCCATTTTTCACCAAAAATTCATAGGTCTGATCCCACACCATTAGTGGGGCCGAAAAACCATGGATTAATACTACGACATCACTTTCTGGTGATCCTGTTAACTCATAATGTACATAACCATCCGTAAGTTGAATAAACTCGCCAGGAAGAAACGCTCTTGTCTGGTCGTTTAACTCCAGTGATTCATATTCCATTGTTTAGGTCGCCTACAAGATTTTCTTTAGCAAAGAAAGCCAATAGTCATTGTGTTTGATAGGGTCTGAAAAATTTTTCTTTGATAACCTAAACAACAAGGGAGAAAAAAAAATGATGATCCTAAAGGAATAAAGGCTCTACTTCGGGTTTAGTTAAAAGATAGAGCGCAGCTACTCCAAAAATAGTTCCAACTGGAACAACGAACAAACTAAAGGCTCCGATTATCATTGTACCTATTCTACCTGAATTTTTGTATTGCATTAACTTTATTCCACTAATAATGGCCACGACAGAGAAACTAACGCCAATAATTGCAATAACACCTAGAATGACTCCCAGAAACGGAGCAATTATCGCTGGATCCAAAGAATCGGAAGGTTCCAATGGTATTCCTCCGCTAGAAAGCAATACAGAAATTGAAACTGTTACTATCAAACCCACAAAACTAACGATCATTCCAATGATGCCTAAGACAATTTCAACGGTCCCGATAATTTGAATGTATCCTCTGACTTCTTTCACGCGAGGTCTTTGAGGAGCCGTTAAAGCAGTTCCACACCTCTGACAAAAGAACTCGGAAGTTTTGGCTAATTCACCACAATTTGGGCATTCATTCATACTCATAATAATCCCATACTCAGAATACTTCTAATTCATTTATGGATTTGTCACTTATATATATTCTGAATGTGGTAAGAAAAAGAGACGGATTGTGACTTTCGACTGGTTTAAATAATTTTAGTTTAATCTATTTTTGAAAGCTTCATACTAGTGAGAATTTTCAGACTAAGAATGGTTTTAACACATCGAGAATTTGATTAATGCTGAAATCGATATCTTCGGATGTAATTCCATAGTGAGTCACGAGACGTAATTTGTTCCCCTTACTAAGAGTGAGAATACCGTTGTCAGCAAGAACTTCAGCTAATTTTTCTGTTGCCATTGGGCATTCAACCATAACAATATTAGTTTCTGGATCTTGGATTTTTATTGGGAGAGAGGATTCTTTCAATCCATTTGCTAAGCGTCTTGCATTATCATGATCTTCTTCAAGTCGTTTGATCCACTTATCCTCCAATGCCACAAGACCCAATTTTGCAATAATTCCCGCCTGTCTCATTCCACCTCCAAGCATTTTCCGATTCTTCCTTGCACGATCAATTAACTCCTGTGTCCCAACAACAACGGATCCAACGGGGCAGGAAAGGCCCTTGGAGAGACAAAAAGTCATACTATCAACGTGTTTTGTGAAATCGGTAACAGGCAACTTCAAAGCGATTGCTGCATTAAAGATGCGAGCTCCATCCATGTGAACATTCATATTATTATTCTGCTTGGCAAAGGTATTGAGATCCTTCAAATATGTCGGAGGAAGAACGGTTCCTCCATGGTTGTTATGTGTATTTTCGACACAGATCAAAGTTGTCCAAGCTTGGTGATCATCATTCCGTGGCCTAAGTAGGGGGTACAAATCATCATCTAGAGATGCTTGTCCTTTTTTCGAGAAATATGCTCTTGGAGTTAATCCCCCAACTCGAGCAGCACTACCCACCTCATAGAATAAAATGTGACTCATTGATTCTACTAATATTTCTTCTCCAGGATGAGTAGAACTCAACAAAGAGACTAAATTTCCTTGAGTACCTGACGTTACTAGTAATGCGGCTTCTTTTCCGGTGATTTTTACAGCAGTCTCTTCTAGTTCATTTACAGAAGGGTCCTCTCGGAAAACATCATCACCAATATCCGAATTCTTCAGAGATTTTAATGCTTCCCACATCTCGGGTGATGGTTTGGTAACAGTATCTGACCTAAGGTCAACTATCTTGTTTGACATATTCTTTTTCTTCCAGTGATTCAGCTAAATGAGGTTTTAAATAAAAGATTGCGATGATAAAAAGTGGAATAAGGGCTAATTCCACGAATATAGAAACTATGAATGGTGACTTTGGTCCAAAGAAATCCCAAACTATTCCCCCTACGACTGGACCAATTATTGCTCCGAAATTTGTGAAAGTCGATTGAAAACCAAATATTTTTCCTCTATGAGTCTTCGAAACACGACTAACAAAATTACTCATAATTAAGCCTCCAGTTGTTACAATGGTTACATCTAGAACCAATAATCCAGCAAAAATCCACAGGTTTGATGTATTAATAAGAAAAAATGTAATTATTGCACCCAAGGCACTTGCTAAACTAATTCCAACGTACGGATTAGTTCTATCAGCAATTTCCCCCAGTTTGGGAGCCAATAACATTGATACAAATCCAGAAGGAGCATAGGCTAATGCGGCTAAAGTTGGATTATTCTCGATATTCTCGAGTAAATAGACATTGAGGAAAGGTTTTGCTAGGGACCCATTGGTTTGACTCAAGAATAACACAATGAACAATAAACTTAAACCAATGACAAGACCAGTAGGAATCCAGTTCTTTTGTACAGAAGGATCAGCTGCAGTTATTTTCTCTTCTCTCTCACTAAATTTAATCGATTCATCAACATGTGTGAAAAAGATGATTCCAGCAAGACAATTCGCTAATCCAAAAACAATCAAGGCACTATACATTAAGAAAGAGTTGCTGGGAGCAATTTCGACTCCATACAACAATATCCCAAATCCTATAAACGCTCCAAAAAAGGTTCCTATACCTTGTGCTGATTGTTGTCTGCCATAAGCATAAGAACGATTTTTAATACTTGATTTTTCTGCTATTAATGCTCTCAATGGAATCCAAAAAAATCCTGCAAAGAGACCTAGAGAAAACATGCCAACGGCTATTCCAAAAAGAGATTTCAGAATTATCGCGAAAAAGAGGATGAAATAGGCGATACCTCTCCCAATAGAACCAATGAAAACCAGAAATTTCTTAGATATTCTATCTGTAATTATCCCTACAAAGGGGGAACTAATCATATAGCCAATAACACTAACTGAGAATATGATCCCCATCTCTATTCCAACAGCACTCAGTTCCTGAGAAGCCACGAAAGGAATCAAGAAATCTAGAAAGAAAAAACCTAAGCTATTAAGTACGATAATGTTGATCATAGATGGAAAGTCACTTGTTGTCCGCTGTTGCTTCGAATCAGAATCGTTTGTTGAATGCACCCTAGTCCAAACCAAATCTTGTTCAATGATAAATACAATAAAATAATTCGCATGTTAGATGGCACAAGTTGAATTTCTTGAAATTAACTGTAATTTCGCTAGTTTCAGTGTATGGTTCTCCTATGCTAACCTTTTTATTACTGTTAATTTTAAACAGAAACCAAATTCCTTTCAACTGTATTATTAATGTGATGAATATAGACCTTTTTTAAGGTTTGTTTAACGGTGCGCAACTATGCGCAACATTTATATACTCTGATAATTCTCAATAATAACCAGTATTAAACTAAATTGAAGGGTTGAAGAAATGATGAAGACCAAAAAAGCATTCCAGTTAATTATACTTACAACACTAATTTTAGGAATAATTATTTCAATTATACCTCTCATAGGGTCTAATAATGAACAACAAACAAATCATAATCCTATCTCCATTGATGGTAATAATGATTTGATTAATCAGGCCAGTGTAGAAGGTTGGTTAGGCAGTGGTACGGAAGAAAACCCCTATCTGATTGATGGCTATTCGATAACCAACTGCAATGTGTCAATAGCTATCAAAAACACTGATATTCCATTCAAAATAACTAATTGTGTCTTAGAACAAATAAACTGGGGAATAGCTCTATCTAATGTTACTAATGTTCATATTAGTGGTAATACGATTAATAATATTGTTGCAGAGTATTATGGTATTTACTTAGAATCATCTGAAGGTAATTTTATCAAAGATAATACTATCTATGATTGTCAATGGGTTGGAATAGAGTTAGATCATTCAAATAACAACACAATATCATCTAATACAATCTATAATTGTAGTTATCGTGGGGTACTTATCAGTAATTCCAATAACACAGTTGTTGAAGAAAATGTTGTTTATAACAATCGGGTTCATGGTATTCAATTTCAAGCGCTAAGTGAGGATGATACACCTAATACCAATGACACTCTTGATACTTTCTTCAATATTGGATGTCATGAAGCAATTATTCACAATAATACAGTTTATGGGAACACCTACAGTGGTATTGAAGTTGATTTTTCGTCCAACTTTACTATTACAGAGAATACTGTCAACAATAACAAGGATGGTATTGTTTTATACGGCAATAACCACATCATCTCTAATAACACAATTTATAACAATCTAGACAACGGTCTTTTGTTTAGATACACCCAGAAAGCTGTTGTGAATGGTAATAACTTTATTGGCAATAATCACTACATCATTAATAATAAAGGCAGCCTCTCTCAAGTGTATGTGTTCAACGATTCTGATAGCGACTTTTCTAAGAATTATTGGAGTGATCTAGGCACTGCAAATCAATATAAAATTGAGGGAGAAGCATTCATCACTGCTTTAGAGGAGTACATACCATACGAAACTTTTGATCCTCATCCATTAAGCACTCCCAATGATCTTGACCTACATATCCTATCGGTTCCAAGAGTTCTTAGTCCCAATAACCGAACAACTTACAATGGTACAATAGAGATTGTTTGGAGTCCTGCGATTGATTTTTCTGGTCATGAGGTTGATTATACAATCTATTACTCCGACTCTGGCGATATGTGGGACCTACTTGCCAAAGATTTGACGACGACATCTTATGAATGGGATACCTCCACAAGTCCAACAGATGGAGATTATCAATTAAAAATCGTTGCAGAGTGTTCCAACGGATTATCAGTCGAAGATGTTTCAGATGAACGTTTTACAATCCAAAATAATCCTGTTAAAACTGCTAGCACTACAAGTCCAGGATTGGACTTAGGGATAGCTGCAACAGCCATCTCAGTATTATTCTATCTAAAATTTAAAAAACAAAGATATCGTTCCTAATGTTTTATTCTCCAAAGATCCTGAAAAATGAGCCCCATAAATTTCTGGGGGCTTTTATTTCTTGTAACTCCGATTTAGCTGTATCTGTGATAGTTATTAATCAGGAACTTCAATTTCGATGATTTTCTTTACCCATTCAAAAGTTTTAATTGCTTTTTCTATTGCCTCTTTATATTCCTGTTGTCCTAATTCTTCTAATTCACCAGGATATCTCGCACTGACAGCATATTCCGTTAATTCAGCTGCTTGGAGAACGGCTTCAGGTATTTCAATTCCTATTGATTCGACCAGTTCGAGAAGTCTTCCAATAGAATGAGTCAGTGGGAAATCCACATCTTGGCTCATTAATAAAGCTTTCAGGGCTTTCTCTACGGATTGTTGGCAATCAAAACAAAGATCTTCAAATAATATATCTTTAGAAACTTGACCAGCTTTAGCTCTTTCTAAATTGCTCTTCGCTCTCTTAATCCATTCAAGCACGAACTTTTTGTTTTTCATAGATCACCTCTCCGTGCCTTTCTATTTCAGCATATATTAAAAATGACTTGGATTTCAATTCACTAAATTTTTCTGGTGTTTCTATAATTAAATCTACTGATGCGCCTACTCCAAATAACTTTGAATAAATTTTCTTCCTCAATTTCCGTTTATGGAAAAGTCCTTGTTTTATTATGCAGATATCATAGTCACTCGAGTGTCTATGAAGATTTCTAGCTCGAGATCCGAAAAGAACAATTTTATCAGGATCAGCTTCTTCAATGATCCTTCTAGTGATTTCTTGGAGAGTTTTGTCCATTCATGAAGCTCCTAAATGCCTCTTAAAATTATTAATTTAATATTCTTTCGTACTTAAACTTAAGATGGCATCAGTAGGATAAACCTTCATAGTACAAGATCTTATTACATCAAATGCAATATTCGCTCTTAATCAAATATATTCTTCATTTTTCACTTTAAACCTCTCCCAATTGCAATAATGCTTCTTTTGAATAGGTAATGATATTATGAGAGATATTAGACGAAAAGAAAAAGCTATTGAGAACATAGATGAAATGAAAAGAATCCTTCAGACTGCTCAATACGTTACTATTGCTATGTGCATGGATAATCAACCCTATCTAGCTACACTAAGTCATGGCTATGATCCAATGCAAAATACTATCTTTTTTCATTGTGCTACTGAAGGTAAGAAAATCGATTATTTATCTGTAAATAACAATGTCTGGGGACAAGCGATTCTCGATCATGGTTACGTTCAGGGTGCTTGTGATCACCTCTATGCAACGACGCAGTTTAAGGGGAAAGTCACAATTATTCAAGATTTAGAAGAGAAAAAGCTAGCCTTGATTAACATGATTCAGAAACTCGATCAAGATCCTAACACAGTTATAGAAAGCCAGCTCAAAGAAAAGTCAGTTGCCAAAGTGACCATTGGAAGAATTGATATTGAATATATGAGTGGAAAGAAGCAAAAGACTGTGAATATCTCATTGTAGTAAGCTTACATAGGAGTCCTTGAAATAAATTTTAGGATATGTTGTGCAATTTCCTCGCCTTTGTCTTCCTGAAGAAAATGTCCAGCACCTTTAATGATAATCTCTGGTTGGTTTTGGGCACTTGGAATGAGGTTCCTAAAGAATTTATCTCCTCCTCTGGTTATTGGATCCTTGTCTGAAAACATCACAAGCGCTGGTTTTTTCCATTTTTTTAGATTTTCTCTCGCTTGTGACATTTCTGCAGCAACAGGGTCTTCAGGATGAATAGGAACTAGTAATGGCCAAGCTCTAGCTCCTGCTTTATATGAACTATCTGGAAATGGTGCCTCATATGCAGCAAGGAATTCAGGAGTCACTTCAGTAACAGTAGCCATCTGGATTATCTGGCCGATGGGTAAATCAGGAGTATTTTTGACAAATTCTCTCCAGCTCAAAAAAGCGTCATTTGCAGATCTACCAGAAGGTAATCCTGTGTTCATGATAACTAAGCGGGCAAACTGATCTGGGATTTCCCCCACTACATTTAAACCAATCAATCCCCCCCAATCTTGAACGACCACCGTTATTTGGTTTAAATCTAATACCTTGATGAACTCGATCAGCATATTCTTGAACATTGTAAATGTATATTCCTCTAGTGTTGTAAATTTATCCGAACGACCAAATCCAATGAAGTCTGGTACAACAACACGATATCTTCCTTTAACAAATATAGGAATCATCTTACGGTACAGATAACTCCAAGTAGGTTCTCCATGTAAACATAATATTACTTCCTCACTTTTTCCCTCATCTATATAATGAATTCGCATTCCTCCCACTTCAATATAATGAGGGGGGAATGGAAAATCAGCTAGATTTGTAAATCGGTCTTCTGGTGTGCGAATGGTTGGCATTTTTATCGAAAATTTGATAGATTGTAAAAAAATATTAATTTTTTCTTCTTTCGACCGATTTGTTACAATAATCAAAAGAATGTCAGATATTAGTAGTTTTCAACCTGTTCATTGTTATCAATCACTGAAAATAGTGTTTAAAATGGAAAAATCAAAGGAAATTGCATGGGATCTAACCCTTATCTTTAAAGATGATGACGAAGTTCAGCAGACTATTCAACAAGCTCGAAACGAAGCAGAGCTGATTGAAAAAGACTATCGTGGACAAATCGACTCAATTGATACATCCGACGATGATCTTCTTGGTTTGTTTACACGAATGGAAAGTTTAATTACAAAAGTAGAAGGATTATTATATTACAGCGAATTAAAGAATGCTGCAGATCAAACTAATGAAGAAGCATTGAAGTTATTGAATTTAACAAGAAATTTTAACTTAGAAATTAAGAAAAAAATCGCTTTTGTTAAAATAGAATTAGGTAAACTTTTGGATAACAAAACAGAACTATTAGAATCACCAAGTTTAGAAATCTATGGGCACTATTTAGAGAGAGTTCTAAGAAAACAGAAACACATGCTATCTGAAAGAGAAGAACAGTTAATCCTCGAAAAAGACCTGAATGGAGTAATAGCTTGGTCACAATTTCGAGCTCAGTGGCTGGGAAGTAAAAAATTTACGACAACTATCGATAAGAAGGAGCGAGACTTCTTTTGGAGTGAAGCCCAAGGATTCTTACGATCACCTGATAGAACCAATCGGAAAAATGTCATACTAGCAGTTATGGATGCGTTGAAAGTAGATGGCGACGTATTTTCAGCTGCTCTACGAAACATTTGTAGTAATCATGTAACCATGGCTAAGCGTAGAAATTATGACACAATGTCTTCCAGTCTAATTTTCAATGATATTACGCAACAAATGGTAGATAACCTAATTGCAGTAATAGAGGAGAATTTAGACATTTTCCATCAGTTCTTAGAATTAAAAGCTTCGAAATTAGGAACTAAAAAATTGTTGGGTGAAGACCTTTGGGCACCGATTCCTCAACATGGAGAAGGATCTCAGAAAATACCTTGGGAGAAAGCAAAAGAAATAGTCACTGGAATTCTAAATAATTTTGATGAAGAATTCGGAAAAATTGCAGACAAAATGTTCGAGGAAAATCATATAGATGCTTCTCCAAGGAAAGGCAAAAGAGGAGGAGCATTTTGTGACATGAACGAATATACTAACGAATGTTTTATATTGCAATCGTATAATGAAACATTCGATGATCTAAGTACATTAGCACATGAGATGGGTCATGCAATACACGGGTATTTGATGCTAGAAGCACAAACTCATTTGAATCGAGAAATTTCATTCTGTATTGCTGAATGTGCCTCAGAATTTGTTCGATTTCTGTTAATAGATAAAATGAAAGAAAGTACTGATGAGCAACAGAAACGTACGGTTTTATATAATCACTTAGAAGATCTAGCAATATCAATATTTGAAGTAGGGTCACGGATACAATTCGAAAAAAGCTTATACAGTGCCATTGAAGCAGGAGAATACCTTACAACAGAAAAAATTTCGGATCTTTTTTTCAAGTCTAGAAAGGATTACTTTGGAGATTCGATCGAATTTTTACCCCAACAAAAGTACGATTGGATGTGGAAACCGCATTACTTCCGAATAGATTTACGATTTTATAATTATCCTTATGTTTTTGCAGAATTAATAGTTCTGGCATTATATAATAAATTTAAAAGCGAGGGGGATTCTTTTAAACCTAAATTTAAAGCCTTTCTTGCCGCTGGGTCATCCAAATCTCCCCTGGAATTAGTCAAAGAAATGGGAATGGATTTGACAACAAAAGAATTTTGGCAAATGGGATTAAATGAGATGAGATCATTGCTCGAAGAGGTAAGAAGTAGATAAATCAGAATTTCGGATATGCGAATACAAAATTTAGTAACTATTTATATAGTTCAGCATGAATAATTACTTACATCGTCTCAAATCACTTTTTCTTCATTGGGTAGGTCATCTAATTTGTATCAAATAAAACACAAGAAATCACACCCTATCCTAATTTTTCTTCTTTTATTCACTTGTACGGTGTTTTTTGGGGCTATTCAAAGCGAATTAGCCAATTTTAATTTTTCATATGGGAATAAGGCATCTATCACATCATTCGAGGGAATTGAAACAAATAATTCTCCAGAATCTACAAGATTCCTTCCTTCTCTCTCTATTCAATCATTAAACCCTCCGAAAATATTATTTATTGTAGAAGATGCTTCTTCGCCTCATCCCAGTTATGATCAGCCCTTTTTTGAGAATATGACTTCAGCATTAAAATATAACGTAACATACCATGACAGTAACAACTCCTATATTTATGACGATTATGATGCAATTGTAATTTCGGATTCAATCTTAACAGATCAAGTTAGTACACTCGCTAATGCTACGATACCAATATTGATTATGGAACGGTTTACATATGGGACATTTGACCTTGCCTCTGGTCAGGGAAAGTTCAATGACGAAAATCTTTACATTATGAATTCTAACCATTACATTACCACAAATGAGATAAATGATACTTTAATCACCGTTTACAATACAACAACTGATGATATTTCCTTTTTAAAAGGATACGGTAGCATTCCCCCTGAAAGTGAAATTGATAGTCTTGCACGAAGAACTGACCAACATGGAAACGAAAGAACTTTAGTAGTGGTAGAAAAAGGAAACCAAGCTTGGAACTCAACAGCTCCAGCAAGAAGGGCATTTTGGGGAGCAACTGAGGGTGACATACTTAATCAGAACGGGTGGGACTTGTGGAACAGAACTCTAAGTTGGATCTTATACGATGATATCAATGGTAGTGCTGATATCACCGTCAATGTTATAGACTTGGACAACAAGGATGTTCCCAATGCTGAGGTAAAGCTCACAGATGCCTACAATGCTGGGTTAATGTATAGCCAAAATACCACAGTAACAGGTCAATCTACATTCTCAAATATTCCATATGGTTCTTATAATCTTACTGTTGTATTTGAAGACTCAATAAATGATACATTATCGTTTCTTAATATTACTGGAGAGCACACCTATAATACATCAGCATTTTTTAATTTCACGGTTTCGATAGATGAATATATTGATAATGATCCACCTATTATCTCAGAGATAGGATTTATCTCCTCTAATAAAACTTTTCATGCAAAAGTCTCTGATATTAGTACAATAGCTATTGTCAACCTTAGTTTAACAGCTAGCAATAGTTCTTCTTTTTATAGATCAGAAAACTACACCATGGTCACAAAAGACGGAACATATTACTTCAATGACACAGCCGCACAAGATTTAAGTGCAGTTAATGTGACTTATAACATAACAGCAGCGGACATTGCGGATAACATACAAATTTCTGAAACATTTCGTTTTTTATTAGGAGACATAATTTCCCCAACAATCAATGAATATAACGTGACAGATTACGAGAATGGCACTTTACAGTTTTATGCTAATATAACTGATGATCAAAGTGATGTTCAAGATCCTGTACATCTGAAAATTAATAACAGCATTGTAG
>JAEOTU010000374.1 GCA_016839665.1 Candidatus Hodarchaeota archaeon | reverse complement strand
TTGGTTTATCACTTCATTAAGTATTAGAAAATAAAAACATATAAAAATTAATCATAGGAGACAATTACTATCTAACTCCTCGAAATAGAAGTTTTAAAATATTGCACGAGGATCATTCGATTAATTCTTTATCTTAACATTGAGGTTAATACATTGACAGAAGAAACAAAAAAAAGCAAGTACTCTTTCGATTTGAGTGACGGATTCGGAAAAAATGATATTTTTGCGGTTTTTGGTGGCATTTGGCATTTCATCAAAGGGATTCTCAAAATTATTCTCTGGCCCTACGTTTGGATCTTTCGAGTCTTTGGACGCTGTGTACGATTCATTCGTGCTAAAGCAACTGACAATCCTTTAAGCCCAGACGAACGAGCTTTTATCGAAAGTATTCCAGGGTTTTTCATTATTGCAGGAATTTTCTCTGGTATTTTTTTAGTCGCCTTAGGAGTTCTTATCGATGAAAATCTAATGAATCTTGGCAGTCTTTTTAATAACATTGATATTAGCACCATTTTAGGAAGCTTAGGCGCATTTTTCTTTGCGACATATCCAGAAATTTCAGTATTAGAAATCATTTTATTGATAATTGGATATGATGTGAGGAATGCTAGCGGTGTTGTAACACACGATCGCTTTGGCATCCTTGATATAATTGGATTTTTATTCGATTTCATCGCTGGTATTGTTGACATAATAACAACAGAACCTTTGATGCTTTTCGTGGGTATTGCAGTTATAGGAGTAGTTCTAGCAATCATTTGGATTATGATATCTGAAACTGGTGTTGTAGGAGGATTTCTTGGTATCCTTTCAAAAATTGCCAATCTTCTTGTCTCTACTCCCCAAAAAGGTTTCGAGAAGGCTAATGGTATTTACCTGCGTTTTAATCGCGTTATAAGCAGTTTAATTATAGGAAGAAATCGATTAGAAGTATATAGTGTCGGTTTTCATAGAAAGCTACTCCTCTATACATTCTTTCTAGGATTATACACCTTCTTTTCAGGATTCTTAGTAATAGTATCAGGAAGGATCCCCAGCGACAGTCTGTATGGCTTTATCCTTGTAATTTTATTCACAGTCGGGATTGGTGTAGGGGTTCTAGAAATGTTTGTTATTGTCCGCTTCATGGATATCATTTCTCGAGGAAAATATTCTACAGAAAAAATAAAAGAAAAGAAAACGCTCTCTTAATATTGAACCTTTAATTTTATCTATAGATAAGTTTTCCACTTATCTCTTTTCTTTTTTTCTATAAATTCTAATATTTCGGGAGAAAATATATGAAATAAGGTGTTATTATGACTCTTTTCCAGTTTGAAGAAAGAATACCAAAAATAGGCGAAATGACATATGTCGCACGTTCTGCTGAGGTCATTGGTGATGTTATTATCGGAGATAACTGTTACATCGGTCCTGGAGCGAAAATTCGGGGAGATTATAGCTCAATTCGAATAGGTAATCATACTTCTATCCAAGAAAACTGTATAGTTCATGCGATGGGTGGGGGTTTATGTACGATTGGTGACAATGTAACGATTGGCCATGGGGCGATTGTGCATGGATCAACGATCCAAAATAATTGTATTATTGGAATGGGTGCTATTCTTACTGATAATGTGTTAATTAAAGAGTGGAGTTTAATAGGTGCAGGAGCTTTAGTGCCTGAGGGTAAAGTTATAGAGGAGGAATCTCTTGCTATCGGTGTTCCCGCTAAAGTTGTCAGAAAAATTTCAGAACAACAGAAAATGATCATTAAACATTCTGCTGATATATACTCCCAGATAGCCCGACGCTATCTTAAAGGCTTAAAAGAGCTCAAAGAATAGATAGCATTGATATTGATCCACATCAAATCTCATCTTATGCTATAAGGTGGTATCTCTTGTGATAAATGAAGAGACTTCAAAGGAAGAAGTGGAAGATACTGTTAAAATAAATCGTACCACATTGATTGTGGGGATTTTAACAGTTTTATTTTTCATTGCATCTGCCTATGGGGTTCAGAGAACTATTTTAGCAACATTTGCAGAAGAGAGGCTTGAATTTTCAAAATGGTTTGAAAATTGGGCTTGGATCTCTATTGCATTAACACTGTCAGGATTTGGTTTATTTAAAGCTCTAGCAGGCCTTTTTACAGGAGTATATACTAATAAAATTGGAACGAAACGAGTAATTATTTTTGGTGCTGGGTTTTTTGTAGTAGGGGCTGTTCCTCTCCTACTTTCAAACGGAGATCCTTTGTTTTTAGGTATTGGTAACTCTCTGCTTGGAGCGGGTGAGGGACTTCTTTATGCGGGGGCCATGAATTATCTTTCTGATGTAAGTACAGCAGCTCGACGTGCTCAATGGATGGGCGTTATGGAGCTCGCAGTATACGGAGGATATTCTTTTGGTGCAATGGTAGCTGGTTTGATTGCTGTTTCTCAAATATCATTCACATTTTCGGCTATAGTTTCCCTCTTTGGATTGGGATTAGCTGTCATAGCTGTGAAATCCGCCGTTAAATCTGAAACGAAAGAAGAATTAGAGAAACTTCGGACTCCAATCGAGGAACCAACAACTCCCACTCGACTTAGACAAATATTGACCCGTCCAACTGTGATTATAACTTTTCTAAATGGTCATATCAGTAAGATGGTGGATAGCATTATCGTTCTATTTTTACCCTTAATGCTAGGATATTTAGGATATGATCTATATATAGGAGAGATTGGATTTATTACAGCAGCATTTACTTTATTTTGGGCAATTACAATGCCATTTGCAGGTAACATTAGTGACAAAATTGGTCGAAAAACACCGATGCTTATCGGCTTTTGTTTAGAAGCATTTGCTTTATATGGATTACAAGCCGGGAAATCACCGTTGTTAATCCTGATTTTATTTTCTGCACTAGCAGGAGTTGGTGTGGGATTATATTACCCTATTTTACCTTCAATTTCAGTTGATATTGCCCCAGAGACAGAAAAGGCAAAGATAATCGGTTCCTATCGTGCTGTCAAGGATCTTGGTTTCTTTACTGGACCTTTGGTAGCTTGTCTAGTTGCACAGCTCTGGTATGATATAGGTCAACCTCTAGATCTTGTTTTACATGTACCTTTCATATTTGCGAGTTTATTATTACTTCTTGGTGCGGTGAGTTTAGCTTTTGTACGTGAGACCCGCCCAGGATGGGCTCAATTTGAAACCACTCTTCAACATGCCCAACTTGTAGAAGAATGTGTTATTCAGGCAACTAAAGGGTTACTAGTTTATTTAGAGCAAGAAGCCATGGAAAAAGATAGTTACCGATCAAGGTTGACAAAATATTCATTACGAGCAAAAGAATTGGAGGTTCAAGCTGATGGTCAGCTTGAAGAAATTGCAGTGCAAACTTATCAGAGTCTCCATAGATCCCCTGATGCTCAGACATTCTTACGAATTGCCCGACGCTTGGATAGAGTCGCAGGGTTAACCCTAGGTGCATTATTTAGGATTCAATTAATTTCGATTGATGATATTCCACCTTTAATCCAGGAGAAATTGCATGATGCCTCTTATGCTCTCCGATCACTAGTTCGCACCACTGTTGACATTCTTCTAGTTCTTGAAATAAAATTAGATGCCGTAACAGGGATTTACCACACAGTTCGGGATCGTGAAACCGATCTTGATCTGTTATATCAAATGATGAATCGGCAACTCTTCATCTCTTCTCAACAAATTCACTATGGGACTTGGATCGCTATAAAAGATGTTATTAACTTGATTGAACAGGCTGCGGATTCAGCGGAGGATACGGCTGAAGTCATTAATATTCTTGCCATGAAATATAGAACCTAATGGATAACAAAATCAGTTCGTGACAATCTGAACAATCTCGGTGTATACTACAGTGGACATATCGATTGATTTCGTTCTTCTAGATGCCGATTACGAAATCCATATGCAAAATGGAGTTGAAAGACCACTTCTTCGTCTTTGGGGGCGGTTTAATAGTAAGAGGGTTGAAGTTCGTGTCAGTGGTTTTCTTCCATATTTTTATGCTGAAGCTGGGGATTTACAAATAAGGAAAATTCTGGCTAAGGAGAGAGATTATATTAGAAATTGGTTACATCAAACTGATAGTTGTGAAAAGCACAATTTTTTTGGTGGATCTTCTCGTAAATTAACAAAATTAGTTGGTAATGTTCCGTTTCGCGTTCCAGATATCAAGAAATGCCTATTACAAGCAGGAATTGAAGTGTATGAAGCTGATATTCCTTTCACAAGACGGTTCTTGATCGACAGAAATCTCCGCGCATTGCATCCTATCACTGTAAAAGGGGTAGTAATAGAAGAACGGGATGATGCTCTGATAATAACATCCTCTTATGATAAAATATTTCAAAAATCAGAGGCCACGAGTGATTATCAACCGTTTCTACTTGCTTTTGACATTGAAGTTGATTATCAACCTGGAGAAACCATACATGAATTAATTCTAGACAAAAAACGAAGGATAACCGCCATATCAATGGCCTGGGGGACAATAGAAACTGTAAAACCTCATTCAAAGGTGATTATTCTTGCTAATGATACTGACAACGCAGAAATCACACTGTTGAATGATTTTATGGAGACTGTCACACAAATAAAACCCGACATTTTTATCTCCTTCAATGGTACT
>JAEOTU010000373.1 GCA_016839665.1 Candidatus Hodarchaeota archaeon | reverse complement strand
ATGAATTACTCAAAATAACGCTCCAGAATAAGAAACAGAAGGATACATTAAATACTAGAAGAGTTTATTCCAAAGATAAGACAGCTAAATTAATGCTCCGAGAACGGGCTCCGGTAGAAGCATATTGTCTGCCGAATATAGCCCGGCTAAGTATTCCGGCCTTTCGAAATAGGACACCAATGGTTTCCTATAACCTTCCTTCAGGTTTTAAAGAATGGTTATCTCGCAACTACAGACCCAAAACCGTTGAAACACTATGCATCTACTCCAAGAAATACGGCTACATGTTAACTGACAATAAGCTAACCGACCTGCATTCTCTAACACCTAATGTCCAGAGACACACGATGAGTGCTTTGGCAGCTCTGAGCAAATACAAGGGTGTCTACAAACAGTATCGCTCCGCACTGGAACAACTAGGCATCAAAAGAACCAACCGCAGTACGGTAGATATTTTCAAACGCATATACAATAATAGCGACAACAATTTGTTGGACTGGTTGTTTACAGCAAAGAACAAAATAAAACAAGAATACTCCTTCGCAATGTCTTACATGGCACTTACTGGTCTTCGAACCATGGAATCTATCGAATCTCTAAACATCATAGCCAAAGAAGGACTTACCGAATACTATAATCAAGAAATGCATACACTTGAACACTTCAAATACCCACATAACTTCTTGAGAAACACCAAAAATGTCTACATCACTATTATCCCTCCTCTACTGCTACGTAGATTACAAGACTGGCAGTATCGCACACTAACCTATCAGAAAATTAAAACTGCCATTAAACGCAAAGGCTTACCAGTCAGGCTCTCTGACATACGCTCTTGGTATGCAACATATCTCAGGCAAAATGGCATCGAATCTGAATTCGTCGATCTGCTTCAAGGAAGGATACCTGCTTCTGTGTTCACTCGCCACTACTATCGTCCCAACATTCAAAGTTTAGCATCTAAAGTAATCAGCATTCTAGAGGAAATTTGTCAGAGACTACTGACTACCAACAAGGGTAATGCCAATTTGATCACCATGAAGAAATGCTAGTGGCTGAAAATCGGTGTCTGTGACACCTACATTTCTATATAAAATTCTATTAAGGTGTCTCTTCAACAGTGATTTGAGTTCACGCTTGCCTTTAAGACAACGGCACTCATGAAAGTCTAGTTAGTGTGGCACAGAAATGGCAGTTGTGGAACAAAAAACCAATGAATAAGGGCTATCTGAAATATAGATTATGGTAAAGAAGCTCAGAAAAGGCTTAGATTAAGTATTGTGGGACACGAAAAAAGGGTCTTTTAAATGTCCACCTGCAGAGTAACACAATTATGGACCTATCCTCTTCAATATCGAATTCTTGCGTGCGTGTTGGTGGTCTGTTAATTTCATCTGTGTTTTTCAATGAGTTCTATTGTCGACTTGAGGACGCTGTGTGTCGTTTTAGAGTCAATCTCTTTTGAATGTTTCAGTATTTCCATTAATCCGTCAATTTTCCTATGAAGAAAATTCGTTAACACTTGTTGTACGCTAGGATTCTCAGTATGATGGGATATGATTGCTTGTAGGAACTCAAGGGTTTTTTGGATTTGCCAGAGAATGAGATCTTGGATTTGACCTGCGATGTCCAGGTCAGCTTGACTTGGTATGCGCGCACGCGCTAATTCTTTCATGTATTTTTGGTAAGAGTTCTTAATCTCAACTATCAGCTTTTTGGCTTCTTTATCCAAGCACAACTCGTAGAAGGTTTTCTTATGCGATACTCTATTCCTTTTTATGATGTCCTTGGTTTGGAGTTCCTTCAGTAAACTGAATTGGTCCTGCTTGCTTCCGTAGTTTTTTAACGCCTTAATTTCTTTAGGTCTTTTTGGTCCTTCTTCTGCTAGTTCCTCAATTAGTTGCTCTATTATCTGCTGTTTTTTGAAATAAGGCAAATACTGTTTATTCATATAAATAGGTACGGAATTACGTATATATTAACCTTCAGTTTCTATACATAAAGCAGTGAAATAATGATGGGAAATCGAATAGTTTGGAATGTTGAAGTAACAGAACACTTGGACTACTTACTTGAAGATTACATTAGGCTAGACAGTTACAAGACTAAATCTGAGTTCATCCGTGGGGCAGTACGAGAGAAACTCCAGGAAGAGACTGCAATACTCCCTCGAAGGAAGCGTGACGAGAGAAGCAGTAGGTGATGAGCGTTAGAGTTTGATGAAACGGTTTTCTATGGTTTACACGAAAAAGATTGGATTGAACACAATGAACTCCAAAGGTTAAGATGGAAAAGCGGTCGAGTACAATGGGATTTCAGTGACAAGGCACCTAGGCTCGCTAAAGCAATTGTGAGAAATGGAGGAAATCTCTGCATAGGTAACTGGGTCTACGAACTCAGACGCAATGGAAAGTTTATCGTGAGATTTCCAACTAAGCGCGCGTAAGAAAAAAGGGGGAAGAGGTTCATGAAGAACTATTATGGTCTAGGAGACTCGTCGCCTAACAAGCGAAACATTCTGGTAATTGGAGCTAAGGAGAGTGGGAAGACCTTCTTTCTACAGAAATGGATTACAGAGTTTTCTCCGAATAAAATCCCTCTGATTTTGCATGAAAAAGAGAGTGAGTGGAGGGGACTTGATGTTGAATCTCTTCGCATCGGTCTTCTTAATAGAAGGTCGTATCTGAGGCGCATTGCTAATGGTCGAACGGTCATTGTTGATGATGCACTTAATTTGACAAAGAATTGGGCAGACAAGCTCCTTGGACTTGCAAGTGTGAACAGGGCTTTGAACTCAAGCTTCATTGTTTCACTACAAGGCTTAGGCGTGTTGAAGGAACGGAAGGATGCTTTAGGTGTCTTCGACACTCTCATATTCTTCAAAGGGTCCGAAGCCTGTGCCTTTCTAGTTAGAAACACGACGAGATTCTCCAAAGAGGTGGAGATGATCCGCAGAGAATTGGAGTTGCTGAATCCTCATGAGATTCTGGTATACGACAGAAATACAAATTTCTGGTATAAGACAACGAACCAGAATGTGCAGCTGCTCAATAGGTTGCTCACACAACCATTGGCAGCCGGTCAAAAGCTAGAGGTTAGAAAACAGCCATCAGAAGGTAGTAGTAAGAATTTTCGAATAGAGAGTAAGAAAGCCAGAATCAAGCATCTGATAGAGAAGGGAATTGACAGGCAGAAGATAATAAAAGAAGTGGATACGAGTGCTGGTTACTTAACTAAGGTTTTAAGCGAACTTAGGCTTGAAGGATGCAACATTCCAAAAATAAAAGTGGGGCGTCCTCGCAACCTCAAAGTCTAGTGTCCTCGTAACCGTCACTGATTAGACAGAGGTGTTACTGTTGGTCCGACTTCAGACAAAAAATGAATACATAGGCAAACTGCTTGAACGTCCAGTTACTTCTGCGTTAAAGTTTCTGAAAGATTACAATGTAATCAAGAGTTACTATTCTAATGTTCCGTTGAAATACGGAGGAGACCTTGACCATATTGCTGAATTGAACGATGGAAGCTTTCTACATATAGAAGATATGAATTTCAAAACCAAGTGGTCCTACAGCGAGAAGGCTTCTCGCATTAAGAAGTTACCTCGCCGTTTAAAAAAAGCTCGAGAACTATTTGGAAGAGTCCGCAAAACTGTGCTCATAATAACAGGCTGCCTTACAGCCAACCGTGAATGGATGGGCAAAAAATGTATTGTACCTCTCATTATTGGGGAACAAATCACAGAACCGATGAATGAGAAGAGACATACCGATTTCATTATTTTCTTGGCAAGAAGACTAAAGGTAATCATAGATAGAATTGAAAAGAAAAGCATGAAGTCACTTGTTCTTGATTATCTCTTTTTCGTAAGGAGCCGATTTGTCAAGGCTGGTGAGGAACACCCAGAGAACTTTTGGAAAAAGGATGCTATAGCATGGCAGATTTTAGGCATGTACACAATTCGTCGAATGGTATACCATTTTTTTCCTACGAGACAGCCTGCCTGGTGAAATTGATAAATAGATTTAGCTAGTATTTATTCCGCTGGGGATCAGATATGGTGCAGAATAAATTAACTCAGAAGCCAATTACTCGTGAAGAATTGAACTCGCTTGTTGATAACGCAGCAAATATTATACGGACTGCGACTGATTACAAGTTCATTCTTGTTTTATTGTTTCTGAAGAGAATAAGCGACACTTGGAAAGTGGAATTTGAAGAAAAAAAGAAAGATCTATTGAAGTACATGGATGACGAAGCTGCTGAGAAAGAGGGTGAAAAAGAGGTTTGGCACACTTTCAACTTGAAGAGGGAGTTTTTATGGGATCAAATAACGAATGATATTGTAAAGCTTCCTGAGAATCTTTCCAATGCCTTGATCAAGATAGCTGATCTAAACAAAGACTTGAAAGGAGTCATTGACAAGTTTAGTTTCTTAAATTTTACCACTCAGGAACATAAGGAAAAGTTAAGGCAGCTTGTTGAACTTTACAACCAGTATAGTTTTAGCAACAAGTACATCTCAAGTGACGTTGTTGGAGATGCATATGAACATATTCTTTACAGGTTTGCTCCTACTCAGGCGAAAGAAGGAGAAGTCTATACACCGAGAGAAGTCATCCAACTTCTAATCAAAATCTTGAATCCTAGAGCCAAAGAAAGTGTTTACGATCCTGCATGTGGTTCAGGAGGAATGTTAATTGAAGCCCATAAACATGTCAGAGATAAATATAGCAAAGAAGAGAAGCTTCTTTTGTATGGACAGGAGTACAGCCCAGACATTTATGGGCTCTGTAGACTCAACCTAATCGCTCATGGACTAACCGATGTTTTTGTTGAATACGGAGACAGCCTACTGTACCCAAGATTCATAGAAAGCGGAAAATGGAAACAATTTGATGTTGTTGTAGCTAATCCACCATGGAACCAAAAAGGCTACCAAGAAGAAGTGCTAAAAAGAGGTGACTTCAAAGAGAGATACTCTTTGGGTTTTCCAACTAAGAGTTCGGCAGATTGGGCTTGGGTTCAACATATGCTTGCTTCTGCTAACCAAGATGGTAGAATTGGGCTTGTAATAGATAATGGATGTTTATTCAGAGGAGGAGCAGAGAAAGCCATTAGAAGCAAAGTGATTAACAAGGATTTAGTGGAGTGCATTATTCTTCTGCCAGAAAAGCTCTTCTATAACACTCCCGCTCCAGGAGCTTTAGTTATCTTCAACCAGAACAAGATGAATGACAGAAAAAGCAAGATACTCTTTATCAATGCTTCTAACGAATTCATACCTCATCCTTCAGTTAGAAGACTGAACTCACTTTCAAAGGAGAACATGGCAAAGATAACAGAAGCATATCAGAAGTTCTCTGTTGAAGAAGGCTTCTCCAAAACCATAGAAATCAAGGATATTGTTGACAATGACTACAACTTGAATGTGACACTCTATGTCATGCCTATAGAAGAGATAGAAGAGATTGACTTAGCCAAAGAGCTTTCTGAGCTTAAGGAGCTTGAGAAAGAAAGGCAAGAAGTTACCAGCAGATTGGAGAGGTATGTTTTTAAAATAGCCCAAAAGATTGGTGAACAGAAATAATGATATTCTGCAAGGAGTCTGACTTCAGAGATACCCAAATTGGGAAATTACCAAAATCGTGGGATGTTGTGAAGCTTAAGGCTCTCTCTGTGAAGCTGATAGGTGGTGGAACTCCCTCTACTACAAAAAAAAATTACTGGAATGGAGAAATACCTTGGATGACTAGTGCTCACATTACTGGCAGGATGGTAAAAAATGGTCAGAGGCATATTAGCAAGGAAGGTCTGGAGAACAGTGCCTCAAAGATTGTACCAAAAGGCAATTTACTTGTAGCAACAAGAGTAGGCATAGGAAAAGCTGCAGTGAACATGTTAGACATTGCTATCAGCCAAGACCTCACTGGTGTTGTAATTGACAAAGAAAAGGTTTCTCCAGAATTCCTTTATTGGTTCTTGATTAACAGTGGAAGAAAACTTAAGGCTCTTGCACAAGGAAGCACAATCAAAGGTGTTCTCAGAGAGGATTTGGGAAGGATGTTAATTCCATATCCTTCTATTTCAGAACAGAATGGTATCGTTGAGGTCTTGTCTTGTGTTGACTTGACTATTCAAAAAACTGATGAGGTTATTGCAAAGACAGAAAGGCTGAAGAAGGGGCTGATGCAGCAACTTCTGACTAAGGGTATAGACCACAAGGAGTTCAAGGACACAGAGATAGGAAAAATACCAAAAGAATGGGACATTAAGACAGTTGATAATTTATTCACAGTTGAGACTGGCACCACTCCTTCTACATTACAAAAAGACTATTGGAATCAAGGAACAGTGAATTGGATAACCCCCACTGATTTGAGCAAGTTAAATGGAGAGATACACATTGAAAAGAGTGAAAGGTTGGTTACAGAGAAGGCTCTTGGAGAAACAAACCTGACAAAGATGCCAAAGGGTTCTATTATACTATCAACAAGAGCTCCAGTAGGGTATGTAGCAGTGCTCAAGCAAGACGCAGCCTTTAATCAAGGATGTAAGGGTCTAGTCCAGAGAGGTGCAAACAAGATATTTCCCGAGTTCTATGCCTACTACTTGCTGAGCAAAAAGAAGCTTCTGCAGAGTTTGAGTGGTGGTAGCACATTCCTTGAGCTGTCCAAAGATATGCTTTGTAACATTAAAGTTCCTCACATGACTATAGCTGAACAAAGTCAGATTTCTGCTATTCTTCTCTTGAATGACCAGAGGATTTGGTTTGAGAGAAAGCAGAAGGAAAAACTTGAAAGAATTAAGCAAGGGTTGATGGATTTGCTTCTTACCGGAAAAGTTAGGGTTAGGATGGATTGATGACGAAGGAAAGAGATCTACAGGAATACTTTGCTAATAGGTTGGATGATTTAGAATGGGATATTGTTGAATGGGGAAGAGGAGTTGAAGGCGAAAGGGATTCTCTTGAAGAAATAATTTTGAAAGACAGGTTTTTTGGAGCACTTGAAAAGATAAATGCTGTTCGCTTGACTGATGATGAAAAGCAGGATATTCTTTCCAGAGTACTTTTGCTTCCAAATACAATCGAAGGGATAAAAAATTTCATAGATTTCTTGAAAGGAGGAATACCATTCAAAATAAGAAGAGGTAAGGAAGAACAAGACAAACAGCTTTTCCTTTTTGATTTTAAAAATCCTGAAGGTGAGAATAATGATTTTTTTGCAGTAAAAGAATTTGAGATTAAGGAAAACGAGAAACGAAGACGCTTCGACCTATGTCTTTTCGTGAATGGAATTCCTGTTGTTGGAATTGAACTTAAAAATCCCTTCTCTGCTGAAGAAAGAGAAAAAACCTGGTATGATGCATATACTCAACTTTTGGAGTATGAGGAGATTATTCCTAGTGTTTTCAAGTACATTCAGTTCTGCATTGTTTCAGATGGATATGAAACCAAACACTATCCTAATTGTTACGCAAAAGATTATTCTAATTCCTTGGAAAAGGGAAAAGGAATATGGAAAGGCTACTATCCATTTAAAATTAAAGAAGTAGAGCCACTGAAAATGTTCCCTTTTCTTGATTCAACCATTTTTGGCATGTTGTCGAAAGCTAATTTGCTGAATTTAATTGAGAACTTTATTTTCATAAAAAGATACAAAGACACCTACACCAAAATCATTACTTGGTATACGCAGTTTGAAGCTGCCAATCTCATAGTTAAAAGAGTTGTTGAGGAAAAGAAAAAGCAGTATGGTCTAGTGTGGCATTGGCAGGGCTCAGGAAAGACGTTAACCATGGCTTTTTCCTCTTGGAAGCTACTGAGAAACTTGAAGATGAAGGTTCCAACAATTTTTGTGGTTGTTGACAGAAAAGATCTGCAGAAGCAAATCATGGAAGAAGAGTTTCTTCCAATAGGAATTAACATCGAAAAAATTAGAAGCAGCAGTCACTTAGCAAATGTCTTGAAGTGGGGAGGAAAAACAAGAGAAGGAAAAAGAGGAATATTCGTCTGCCTGATTCAGAAGTTTAATCCCAAAAAGTTGAAACGTTTTCATGATAGTGGCGATATTAATTTAGAAAGAGAAAACATAGTGATTTTAACTGATGAAAGTCACAGAAGCCAATACGGAATCTTAGCAAACGTCATGAGAGGGATATTCAAGAATGCTTCAATTTTTGGCTTCACTGGAACTCCACTTACCAAACCAGAAAGAAACACCTTTGCCAAATTTTCTCCAGAAGGGGAGCCATATCTACACAGATTTGGAATGTTGAATTCAATAAAAGATGGATTTACTCTTCCAATAAGATATGAAGCAAGGCTCCATGGATTACATCTTAAAGAAGATGAAATTCAAGAATTGGCAGATTATGAGGAAGATGTAGAAGACGAATTAACAGCCAGAGAAAGGCAACGCTACAAGAAGAAGGTAAAACCAAGATTAGCCCTATTAAAGAAGCCAGAAAGAATTGAAAAAGTTAGCAAGGACATTGCTGAATACTTCAAATCCAAAGTTGAAGACACCCAACTTAAAGCGATGATTGCTACCGTAGACAGAGAATGTGCAGTACTAATAAAGAACGAATTAGAAAAATACATGGATTCAAAATATCTTGAGGTAGTGGTAACCTATCCTGGAAGAGAGAAATCTGAAACGATTAGGAAACACCAAGAAGCCTTAACACAAAGATTGGGTACCAACGATTTTGACAAGATCAACAGTTATTTGATTTACAAGTTCAAAACTGAAGAATTTCCGAAAATAGTGATTGTCAGCGATAAGCTACTAACTGGATTCGATGCCAAGAATCTTTGGACACTGTTTTTGTACAAGCCACTTAAAGAACACAGGCTATTACAGGCAATCGCCAGAACAAACAGACCGTATAAAGACGCAAAAGAATTCGGTTTAGTAGTGGATTATGTTGGTGTAGCCAGAAAACTTGAGAACGCCTTAGCACAGTTTGAAACTGACTTCAAGAGAGAAGCAAAATTATTCATAAAAGAACTCAAAGAGTCAGAAAAGCGATTTGATGAAACAGTAAAGCAATTGGAACAAATTTTGGAAGGAAAATCGCTACGCAACTTTGAAGATGTAAACAATATTGCAGAGTTTCTGATACTAAACAACAAGGAAAAAGAGTTTCAAGAAAAAGCACACACCCTAAGAATTCTCTATGAGATGCTCTCACCAAGCGATATCACATACAAACACCTAGACTTTTACAAGTGGATAATCACGGTTTCAATCACCTTGAAAAGATTTAGGAGAAGAGGAATGAGACTCATTGAAATCGAAAAAATGGCAAAGAAGACCTATGAACTCGTCCAGAAAAGCGTTGGCATCGACAAAATCGAGAAAATCGGTGAAGTCGACATCTATAAAGAGCTGCAGAATCTCAAGAAACCAATCCAAGGAATCAAGGTCCTTGGGAAGATGGGAAAAGATGCAGATAGTTCCACCTCAGATTTTCACATCAACTTGAGAAAAAACATTGAAGATATAATTGATGAAATGAAAGAAGAAAAAGGGCTAACAAAAGACGTAATAAACAAAATCAAGTCAGTCCAGATAAGGCTTGACACCCGAGAAAAAGACAAACAAGAATTAGGCGAACTATTTCCAATATTTGAAGTCCTTAGAGATTATTTTGAAGATGAACCAAAGAACAAAGTAGTTTCAAAGGAAATCATCGAAGCACTAAAGAATAAAGACTTACTCGGGAAAGAGAGCTTTCTCAAGCGAACTCTACGAAAAAAAGTAAGACAGACAATCAGAGACAGCCTCATTCGCAACTTTGGAATCACAGAAAAAATTGATGACATAGAAGAGAAGACCCTATCGAACTTGGAGGAAGAATATGGTTAATTCACAGCAGAATAATCTAATCGAGGATTTCCGTAGAGAACTCCATGAGATTGCCAATGAATTAACTACGAAGAATGGGGTCGAAATCCATGGAAAACTAAAAATCGAAGTCTCAGAAATGGATACTCTAGCATTACTAAAAGGAAACAGGATCTACCTAAACGTAAATGCAAAAGACTATCCAAGACACATCTTAAAGTATATTCTAGCTCATGAAATGGCTCATCTTGCGATTAAGAGTCATTCAAAGAAATTCTGGGAAATCGTTAGGAATATCTATCCAGACTTTACCAGGGCTAGAGATGATCTCCTACAAAGAGAACAGAACTTCAAATAAGAACGCCCGCGAGGTCCTAAAAGACTTAAAAAGAAACAACAATTAGATATTGGCGGTGATTTTCATGGTGAAATGTCCAGATTGTATGAGAGAGTATCAGGAACATAGGAAGAAGTGGAAATATGGGCAGTTCGATGTTGAAGCTTACACTTGCGATTGTGGCACCAAATTTAGAACCTACAAACGCGAGGGAAAACATAGTTTCACTTTGAAAAAAAGTAAAACCGACAAACGGTTCAAGAAACCTTAAGCCTTTAACAAATTTTGCTTCTGTTTTCGCACGCGCTAATTAAACAATTTTACAAGCAAGTTCAGAAGCAGTCAAGCGCTAGCATGAAGTAAAATTTTTATATTTAAGATAGGCAAATTCAGTTTTCTGAATTGGAGAGGAAGGTGGGATTCCTGTTAGGAGTTCATGAGTTCAATAGTGAAGCAGAATTCAGGGAGTTTTTTGAAAAGAACCTCGAAAAATTTGGTGTAGCATCAATTAAACTTAGCCAGGAGGTAACTCCTGATTATGTTTGTATTATGAAGGATGGCTCCGTTAAGAATGTTGAAGCAGAACTGTATAGCAGAAATTTCCTTGCACATTCTCATGATGAAACCAAAGTTGACTTGATTGTATGCGCATACACATCAGTTGATAAAATCCATGGAATTCCTGTTATTGCCTTAGATTATAAACCATCTGAAGTTGTAGTTGTTGCTAGTGCGAATCCTAAATGGGCAGAAGAGACTTTTTGGAACAAGAATATTTGGCGGTGGATTGCGGTTGACGAGTCGAGATTTCCTCAGTATCTTGCCTTATACGTGAAAAAACCTTTCGGAGCAATAGATCGATTTGCAAAAATTAATGACAAAAAGACGAAGACAAGAGAGGATAATAAATTTTGCTTTGAATTCGAGTGGAAAACAAAACTAGGCAACCCAATCAAAGGTGGTAAGCGCCTTAAAGGAGTTCAAGGTCGATGGTATGTTTCACTTAAAGATTTCTTATCAGCAAAAACCTTGGACGATTTGAAACCTGAGAAAACCCGATAGAGTGAAAAAATTAGGTTGGCGTGCGCGAGATTAATTTTTAAAAGCAAACATACCAAATTACATAGGTTAGGAGAGGGGTCATGTGAGTAAAGAAAATTATCTTGAGGGATATGTCGAAAAAGCTGAATCCAAGCCCAATTATGACTACCATCTTGCTTTTGGGATGAAAGGCGAGATGAATTTCTTCAAACAAGAGAGAAATTCTGACCAATGGATTAAGAGACTTAAGTATTTTGAAGAAATCGATCTCTCACAAAATGCATTGCTTGAAGCTGTTTACTATTTTGGAAAATGGAAAGTAGAAAAGGAATTCAAGCTTGTTGAAACATCGCTAGAAAAATTTCTAGAAATGGAACTGACTTCAAATGAAAGGAAATGGTATTGGGTTTTGGTGGAATGTATATCCGAACAAGTATCCTTATGCTTCAAATTAAGCAGAGAGGATGATCTAAAATCGATTGGGGATAGAATCGTTGGCTATCTAACGATTGGTAAAGACACATTTCCTACTCATACAATCATGGAACTAACTACGCAATTTATCAGACTCTTGACGTTCAGTGCAAAGGAAGAGATTCAAGCAGTCTACGATATACTCTTGGGTTTTGCGGAAAATGAAGAGCTAAGTGATAGTTTCAGGGAAGGATTTTACGATGCATGTATAAAGATAAAAGAGCATTTTAAGGATGAAGCATCGGTCAGCAAATTACATAGAGATGTTTTAAATTTAAAGATCCATGTAGCTGAAGCAAAAGGCAAACATAGCAAGATGGTTCTTTCTTCTTTACTAGAAAGGGCATTAGATTACTGTGTAATCCATGTTAACGATAGGAAAACCATTGAAACTCTAAAAAAAAGAATCAGTGAAATAGACTATGCAGATGAATTGATTGAAATTAAATTACCTGAAGATATTTTGCAAAAGCTTAATGAAGCTTATAGAAAACAGGATGAGCTAACAAGAAAGGCTGTCAATGAATACATCGAGAAAATTAAGAGTAGGACTCCAATCCAGATTTTGTATGGCATTTTAAACGACGAATCAATATTTGGAATGCATATTGAAGAGACCACGGACTTCACCAAAAAGCTATTGAAAAACAGTATACACAACATATTCACAACCTCCTTAGATGTTGGTTTCAAACGTAAAAGATTAGAAACCGATTCAGAAAAATTCCAACATAATCTGCACATGAATTTACAGTCCTATTTAATGGATAATCTGAATTTGATCTACTATATTACAGTCAAACTACAGGATGAGAATCTAGTTTCCATTCAAGATATTTACGCTTTTCTTTCAAACTGTGACATAATCGATGAAAACAATTTGCAGATTATTATTTGGGGAATTTTACGCCATTGTGAAGAGGATTATCTCTCATCAGTCTCGATATTAGTTCCGAAAATTGAGTCTTCATTGGATCGGTATCTCGTATCTGCAGGGGCAGATGTCTCCAGTTATAGTTCAAAGGAGATTAGCCAAAGATCATTGGGTGGTTTGATTGAACTTCCTGAAGTAGCTAAGAATTTTAGTTTAGATTTTCAGTATTTCATGAGATTACTGCTTGTAGCGGATGATTCTATCAACTTCAGAAATCGCTTGTCCCATGGTGCGACAGTTACTCTGGAGTTCACTCGAAAAATGTCTCTTATAGTAATTTTCATTCTGCTAAAAATATATGCAAAGACGTTTAAAATAGTAGAATAATAGCGCACGCTCCAATATTTGATGTACTTGGATGTGTTATAAAAGAGAAAATAGAAGATTCCATATATGTATGCTTATTAACAATTCTCACAACACGGATTTTGATTTGAATGAATGGAGATTGTATTCTTGAGATAGCACGGTGGGTGTTTCCCATAGCCATTGCTTATATCGCTTATCGCTTGGGGCTTAGAAGTCAGAAGTTTCAAGCTTTACGTGAGTATGTTGCTGGGGTTGTAAAGAAGGAATATCCCTCTCTTTTCGCTGAGTTAAAAGAAAATTCAGAGCTTCTTGACGACTATTTAGAAAACCCTAACGTAAATTTCGACTTCCCACAACTAGAAGGACTTTACAACCGGGGACTAGAAGAATTTATGAAGACCCACCACACCGACCTCTTTCAGAAAACAGACTTCTTTAGAAATCATATCATTACAAAGTTCAGAGAACTTAAGACCTATGAGTTGATGGAAAAAGCATCTGCCATCTGTTCGGAATGTTTAGCAAGGTCCTTACCAAAGGAGGTGGCTCAATCAAATGTGAGCATTGCTCATGACCTTTGTATGAGTATAGGTAAGTTTTACATCATTCCAGACCTTTTAAACAAGAGGTACGATGACATTAGAGACAAAGTGGAAGCCTGTATTCTGGGTAAAATTTCGAATATATACCATGAAAAGACAAAAAGACGCTTTGTTATTCGGGAGAGCCAAGAACAGGCTAAACGTACACGTGAAATGGATCCCAACGAAATCACTAAGGAAGTAATCTCAGAAGTAGAATCCTTAATTGATAATCTCATAGAAAAGCATACGAAATTAAAGAAGCAAATTGATGAAGAAGTGAGAAGAAACCTACTCCCACTTTTACAGAAATACATCAGCAAACCCATCTAAATGATGCATGTTTTCTGTCTGTGTTAGCGCGCAGAAAGAGATGAAAGTGTTACAGCCAGAGGGTAGTAGTAAGAATAAATTGTGTACACAGCAGACAAGAATGAGCAACTGATTACACAGGCGTAGACGCATATAAACGGACTTATCATCTTGGACGGAGAGGAAGGTTTTTGGGAGTTTTTTAAGGAGGTGTGGAATCTTCTTCTATCTGGTTTTTTATATGGTGTTAGCACTTCCTTTAAGCGAAGGAGAAAAAGGGAGGTGATACAACAATGAAAACTATTCTGAAATACGTAACGATTGTATTAGTTTCGCTATTCTTTATTGGTGGAACAACTAGTGTTTCTAATCTTGCGATAGGCGAATATGATCCATGGTGTGACCTTGATGATGATGGGGATATTGATATCTTTGATGTGGTGAAGGTCGCTGGTTCGTATGGAGCTTCAGGAGAACAATTTGAAGTTAAGGCAGCCTTGGAGTATGATAGCAATTGGATGAGCATTAGCGATAAGTATGGACAATCCTTCAATGTAACCCATAACCTGAACAGCACAGAAATTATTGTGGATATACAAGGAAAAACTACACTTAATGGTGGGATTCATCAGAGAAACTACGGTGGAGCAGATTGCCAACTTATTCGAGGTCGAATATATAGTGGAATGGCTAGTGAGTATGCCTATTCTATGGTTCAAACATTGGACCAAGGATATTTCTTGGCGGGTCACATGTCGGGGAGTGGATCACTCGGTTATGACATGTGGTTAGTGAAAACTGACTCGGACGGAAACATGGAGTGGAACCGAACCTACGGAGGAACAGGTAATGAGTATGTGTATTCCATGGTTCAGACGAGTGACGGAGGCTATGCAGTGTCTAGCTGCACAGAGTCTTTCGGTGCTGGCTACTATGATTTTTGGTTAATCAAGACTGATGAGACAGGGACCATGTTGTGGAACCAAACCTACGGAGGAACAGGACACGAGTATGTATATTCTATGACTCAGACAGATGATGGGGGATATGCTTTGGTGGGTTATACTTATTCAGGTGGTCCAAGTAGCTACGATATGTGGTTAGTGAAAACTGACTCGGACGGAAACATGGAGTGGAACCGAACCTACGGAGGAACGAGTGGAGATGAGGCGCGTTCTGTTATTCAAACCATAGATGGAGGATACGCAATAGCTGGTTATACCGCCTCCTTTGGGGTCGGGGGCAGCGATGGTTGGTTAGTAAAAACTGACTCTTCTGGAAATATTGAATGGAATCAAACATATGGTGGGACGAATGATGAGAGAGTAACCTCTTTAATAGAGACAGATGGAGGAGGATACGCAATATTGGGATACACCTATTCCTTTGGCACTGGTTCTGCTGATTTTTGGTTAATCAAGACTGATGAGACAGGGACCATGTTGTGGAACCAAACCTACGGAGGAACGGATGCTGATTATGGTTGGTCTGGAGTTCAGACTTCAGATGGAGGATATGCAGTGGCTGGTCACACTTATTCTTTTGGTGTAGGTAATTATGATAGTTGGTTAATCAAAACTGACGAGACAGGGAATGTGTTGTGGAACCGAACTTACGGAGGAGGACATTCTGATTCCACATACTCCATTGTTCAAACAGTGGATGGAGGATACATCTTAGCTGGTTCATCAGCTTCCTTTGGAACTGATGGAAATGATTTTTGGTTACTAAAAGTAGATTCAAATGGAAGTCTCTGTGCACAGTGGCTTAAAGATTGGTTTAGGTATGGTCTGGCTTGGTTATCCTCCACAGCAAACGACATAACTTTGTATAGAGGTGCAAATGACTTCTATTGGAACTACGTAAGAGTTCGCATTTGGAAAATCAAGGATGTCCCATAATCCTCATCTCTCTTTCTGTCAAAGAATAAGAGAGATCTTCACAGTAATTCAAGGTTTAGTCATTGATTGTTTTAGTTTACTCCTTCTTCGTTATGTTACGGGTTGAGATGATAAGGCAGAAATGACCTCTATTAGCTTTTTAAGGGAGAAATAGCTCTCTTATGAGCATTATTTGGCGAAAGAAGGCGAACCAAGCACTTAAAAACGTTAAAGAGAATATTTTACATACCAAACCAAAAAGGTAAGGAATAGATTATGACAAAGAAAAATGAGAGTAGTGGAAACTCTGAAACAAAAACCAAGGAGAAACAAGTAAATCTAGACGGGAAAGCTGTCGAGAATTCCCTTAACTGGCGAACGAAAGAAGAAAGAGGCATATTGAAATCAGCATTACAGAAATACGTAAGACGATGTCTATCTGAAAAAGCTGCGTACGTAGCGTACCAACTTAGCAACAAGAAGACTGGCTGGATATTGTGGAGACGAATGAATATCATAACGGTTGAAGATTGTCTAGATGCAACAACAATAATAGCAGTATCTGAACTAGGGAGACAAGCAATGAAGTACCGCTATGACACATGGGATGGCAAAAGATGTGCAGTAGCTGCAGCATTATTAATGTCAGAATCAAAGAAAGACAGACGGGCAGACGAGTTTCTAGAACTAATGGATGTAATGGAAAATCGTGAGGACAAGGAGTTGAGTATGAAAAGGATTGAGTACAACAGAACTGAAGATTACGTTCTGGATTGCCACACTATACAAGGCAGAAGGATGGGACGAAGTGATTTGTACTGGCATGAAATAAGCAGCAAGACCGTGAATAAAACGAATCAGTATCAAGCATGGCACAGTTGGTTCAACCCGTTAATGATAAGGCTAGTTAAGGAGAGGAAAAAATGAAGTCTGAAGTATCTGATTACACTGTGCAATCTGAAATATTGGGTTCTAATGTCTTGTATGCCGAGGATGGAATAGCGAGATTTAATGGTCGTAGGATTAACAGCTTCCTAAGCAAAAGTGAGTTAAGGTTCTTGAATGGCGAGTTAGAATGTGACCGAAACTACCAGTATGTCTTAGTACATAGGTTGAAGAAGAAAATACAGACCTTGGGTCAGACTCTAGATCTACTTATGCATAACAATCACACATGGGAATATATGCTGGAAACCTTACAGAAAACAGTAAGTCTTACAGATTTCAGTAAGATAGAGAGAAGTTGGGGTCTTTCTAACGAGAGGATAGAAAACAGTCAAATAGGGGTTAACAGTGGAAATAAGTCTAAAACAGGGCTATCCGTATGCTCCGGTAGTATAGCCCGGCTAAGTATTCCGGCCTTTCGAGCCGGAGACCCGGGTTCGAATCCCGGCCGGAGCACCAAAATAACCACACACATAGATGTGATCCAAATTGCGTGTGCAAAGCATAGGTTTGTATGGAATATTAATTTCAAGTTTGATTAGCATCTACGAAATGAAGTTGAAGGAAAAGGGATCTACTTTGTCGATTTAGCTACCTTATCAACACTGGCAGATATCATACAAGAAACAAGTGTGTGTAATACACGCGATGAGCTTCTAGAATCCTCTATTCGGAGACTGATTTGACCTTAATAGCCCTTGGACCTTTGTACGAGTTTTCTATTTCAAATTCCACTTCTTCCCCTTCGTTGAGGGCGCTCTTGCCTTCGATGT
>JAEOTU010000372.1 GCA_016839665.1 Candidatus Hodarchaeota archaeon | reverse complement strand
TGATCATATAAAGCTTATCCATATCTTCGATCCCAGCAGATTTCAGAGTCTCACTTTCATCTAGTTGTTTTCCTTGAAATACAAGTATAACCGATCTGGCTGGTATCCTTTTTTCTTGAGCTACTCGTTCTTTGATAGCTGCAATAGAGTCAGTTTTTTCACACGGCAATGTGATTTCTCCCCCACCAATAGCTTGAACTACGTTAATCTGCATAATGAGTTCCTTCTTTTGAACTACTTGATTCACATAGTTATTTCACAGCTTTTAAAATATATTGAATGTGGAACCAGAATCTTCTGTCTAAGAAGTCAATTTATTGTGTTTATCCTAAATAGGGAAATATTTGTGCTAAAAATCATTGTAATAGGATCGTGTTAACAACAATTACAATTTTACCTTTCTCCTTTTTTTAATCTCATCGAGAACTCCCTTATTCGTAATTTCAAAAAGCAATTAATCCTTCAGCCATTTTCGGGATCTAGGAAGGAAATACCATTGTTTGTGATTTCAAAACGTAATGTTCTAGTCGAATGATTAGTTCCTCTCATCTTACTGATTCTAATAACCCGAATCATCTCACCTCGAACCGATATCATGTCAAGATTGATAATAGAATCAGTAATATATTCTTCTCCATATTTGGAATAATCCATACCGCCTGGTAATTCAGATATTGCTACTGTAGTAACATTTAATGCTGCGATGTTGGCCAGAAATCCTGTTGTGAGCTTTCTGAGAAAACCAAAGTCGTTACCATAATCATAAAACTGAAAAGCTGCTAAGGGGTCAATTACAATCCGTTCAATCTTTTTCTCTTCAACAACTTGAGAAATATGATAGAATATCCTATGTAGAAATGTGGGTAGAGATGTTTCATCATAAGGGACACCTTCCGCATCTATCATCATTTCAGACTCTTCAGTGTATGATAAACTGTCTGGATCCCATAATTCCCAACCTGATGGAGTGAAATCAAGCATAAGGACTTTTTCTGGTTCAACAAAATACTTGTGATCAAAGAAAGAGAAATTACTTGCATCACGACGAATAGCCCATGGCGGTTCTTGCATGGCTATCAATAATCCATTCTCATCGCGGTGTGCCCCCTCTAGCAGGAAATGTAAGCCTAAAATTGTTTTTCCTGCGCCAGCGGGGCCTATAACTAAATTAGTAGTTCCTTTAATAAATCCTCCTTGAGTTAAAGCATCTAAATAAGGAATACCAGTAGTTACACGAATTTTTTCGAACACTTACTGTCACATATTTTTCGTTGATGTATATTAAGACTGAACTTGTTGTTGTTCAACCAAAACCTTATTTTTCAATTGCATCTGATTAAGAAGGTAATAAAAAGCCACATCAATGTTTTCTCCACTTCTAATCCCTCCTGGGTCAGCAGCGACCGTACCGAAAACGTTATAAGCATATCCTTTTAGTAATGTATCAAGAAAATGTACTTTCAGGAATTCTGGTGAAAGGGAACTTAGTAAATCTTGTTTATTAGCTATTACGATAATTGGTATTTGTGTAGACACTAATGTTAGAGCATCAGTAAGCCATTGTTCATCAAATCTAAAATCTCTCCGCGAGCTATCAACAACAAAGACTAAACCGTCCGCATTCCGTACAAAATGCTCATGATAACGAAAATCTAAGAATTTACGTTGTCCTCCTACATCTATCAACCCTACCACCACTTTTTCGAGAACTACGTGTGTTATTCCAAATGCAATTGTTGGTCTGATATTACGAGGAGGAGGATAGCCATGTTCAAGGTAAAAAGCGATAGTAGATTTTCCCACACCACTTGTTCCTAATAATACAACTGAAAAAATGCTTTCTGAGCCTCTTTGCATACGTAAATGTATCCTTTCGTAAATTGTCCAATAAGTGGTCTTCGAAAAAGTAGTTTCTCTACTTTAATTACTGAATATGACGGGTCAATTAGTTAACTTAGACATTGACGTTTATAATATCTTCGGAATGCATAGATATCAGTCTTTACAGCTATTCCAAACGGTCACGAATTTTTTAAATTTGATTATCTTTTTCAAATCTAATGATGAAAAGGTTCATGTGAAAGACCATGCCAGAAGAAACTCGAGAAATCGAGATTGAAACCCTTAAAACTCCTAAAGGAGATGTTCCCACTGTTAAAGGTCTTGAAACTACAATAAATACTGTTTACACGGAGATGGCCTCATTAGATAACAATTTATCCAAAATCAACGATGCACAGAATCAAATCAATCAGACATTAACTCAGATAAATTCAAAATTGGAAGATTATGATAAAAGAATCAAAGCTCTAGGAGAAACTTTTGCTGATCTCATTGTTCATTTAGCAAAAATAGAATCACAACAGGAACGTCAGCAGGATTTTTCAAAGAAACAATTACTTATCGAAAAAGCCGATTTAGTGGCACTTAAAGAAGAATTATCTCAAATTACGGAAAAAATGAAGGATTATTTGATTGAAAATGAGCCCAAAGCGACTTAGCTCTTCTATTAAACTTCACCTCCGATCGTCTCCTGTTGATCAGAGTAGAAAAAATAATAGAATTAGGATTCCAAAATATGAAATTTCCTCTGATCTATCTAAAAAAACCCCGTTCGAGCTGATTAGCAAGTCTGTTGGAGGGTGGAACCCTACAGAAAAAGTCAAATGTATGATTTGTTGGAAACCTCTTGATATCTATGGGAAAGATGCAGGTTCGTATATGGAATGCCGTCACTGTCATCAAAAGGCTCATCAAGATCATATGCTTAGATGGCTTGCCAAAACAAACCATTGTCCTTACTGTCGGGGGAAGTGGTCCTCACTTGAGTTATGAAAACCTACCTGATGTCCTTCAACAATTAGTTACGGTAATTGAAGGACTACTTACCTCCTACTATCCTAGCCGATCGCGAACATTACCAGTAAAGGTCATCCACCGAAAGCAGAATACTACTCTCACATGGAATATTTACCCTACAGAAAAGATTCCGTTGGATAATTTAATCCATACATTAATAAAAACTATTGAAGAGAATTTTAAGAACATTAAGGGAGAAATAATCCATTTTAATCTTTCTAATGGCAAGATCCAGGATGGAGGAATCGAAGAATTTCAGATTTCCAAAGGTAAAATCTGGGAGATATATTTATACGAACCTGAAATCTTTATTTATCTAAGACTTCTATCAGAAACGCGATTAACTCATCCACATGAAAAATGGATCTCTATTGACATTGATATCGTAGAAGAATCTGCATGGTTTGCTTCTTAGCTGACAATATTTGATTTACTTTGTGTCACAAATTATGAAATAGAACTCCAACGCTGTGTATGAGTTTCGTAATGAACTCTACCTTCTTTTTCCAACTCCTTCAGAAAAGCCGTAACGGTGGTCTCAGCAACACCTAATTCACTAAAGGGAGTTGTCCAAGAGAAACCTAAAATCCGTTGATACTCTTCCGCAATGAAGAAAGATTTTGCCTGGCCTGCACTTACCAATAGATCGTAAATCGTATCTTTAGTGTGTTTATGTTCAAAAATTAGGTTTTGAATGTACAGCTCAACAGGTTTCGGGATTGGACTCTGATGAGCGGGGCAGATTAATTCGGTTTTTAGTCTACCCAGCAATTCTAATAATTTCATTCGTCTTTCAGTGCTTCCAGTACCATCGATGTAGAATGAAGCAGGTTGGTCTGGATAAATATTACCTTCATCACCAATGAAGGTACATCCTCCTCTATAAGCTTGAATTAAGATAGAATCGGAAGAATGTCCTCCACTATTTTGTAAGATAAGCTCTTCTCCACCTAAATCAAGAGTTTCACTTTTATCAAAGGTATTAATCAACTCCTCCTTTACTTTTCCTATCTTTGTGAATAATGAAGATTTCATTGCGAGGCTAAATTTGGAGGGCTTTGGAAACTGTTTCTCTAAAATGTATTTCTTACCTTCCTTTAAAGCTTCAACCCCAGATTCGTGGAGCCATATTTGGGGTTTAATTTTAGATAGTGACCTCATTCCGGCCCAATGATCAGGATGTGTGTGAGTGAGGACTAGATATTTTATATCTGAAGGTTCTCGCCCGGCTTTTTTCACAAAAGAAATAATATCCTTACCAATATCGCGTGATGGAATATCAATGATCGCTATCCTTTCATCACCTAAAATAAGATAACTTCCATATTCTTCTCCTTGTTTTCCTACATCATCAACCACTTTATAAATTCCTGAAGCCCATTCTACGAAATTTGTCATCCGTTTTCACCATGAGATAAGAAGATTGTTGCTATTTGGTCTCTTGATACTCTTCTGATGTTTAATGTTTTTTGGTTATGGAGTCCAATTATCCGTCTTAAGTAATAATTAGAAAAGAAAGGACAATTTTTAAAAAGTATTACAAAAGAAAAGTTTCTAATAATCTTCTTGAGTTTTGTGTATTAAGTACAAACGGTAGATGTGAGAATTGAACATTGACCAATTAATCGATAATAACTT
>JAEOTU010000371.1 GCA_016839665.1 Candidatus Hodarchaeota archaeon | reverse complement strand
TTCTGCTTTCTATATTCCGTTTCTCCATCACACTAAACGCTATGAACGTACTTAGCCCAGCTATAAAGAAAAACAAGGGCATTCCTAGTACAGTTAGAAATGCATAAGTAAATGTTGATATATTTGACTCTACTACATTATTTTTCAGATGCCAAGGCTCACTACCGAAAAACATTGTGGAATGGTAAAGGAAGACCAGTAGTATCGCAATGATTCTCAGCCAATCAAGATAAAATTTTCTCTCACCTAACTCATCAGTCACTGTTTGTCCTTTTCCTTCAGAATTGATCATGAAATCGCAGCTCTTTTTTTGTTTACTTGATACTAATGGAATTAAATTGTGAATCAGAAGTATATTACTATTTTGCTATTTGAAGACTTGAGAGTTATAAGGATTTGTCGAAAAACAAAGCTTTTCAACCACTGAATAAATCTTTTAGTCTGAGTTTCAGGATTAGAATTTTTCTTCTTCTACTCCTCTGATTTACTACAAAAATGCATTTATGACTACAATACTCCAAATCATTTTTTTTGCATTTTTACATCGCCAAACTTAACTTTGACGACATAGGAATTTCCCTACTTTTAGCTATTTTTTCTCCTTATTCTATTCTGACTTTCTACTTGAAAATTAAGAGAGAAACTCTTCGGAATATGGGTAACAATTGGATTTTTTCTTGATCACTATTTATTTCAATTTATTGTGAAAGTTTTTCGTAACTGAGGAACTCCCTATGAGTCCATATGATAACTTTTTGAAACCATGTGAGCCCCACTTGGTGGTTGGGCGCCGTTCCCATGAGAAACGGTTTGAAACAATTTTATCTAACTTCAAAGAAGGAGATTTTAAGGATAATTTCGTCCTTATTTCTGGATCTCCAGGTATTGGAAAAACTAGCTTACTGCATGTCTTTTCAGAAATTGTTAAAAATGAAATGATGGCTTTCACTTTTGTCTCAATTGGGATGGGGGGGAAAATGAATCGAGATTTGTTTCGAGATATTTATAGAGCAATTTCCCCAAATTTAACTGAAGAAAAAAAGGGCTTTCTAAAGAAAGCGAAAGAAGTGGAGATAAAATCATTTACTCCTAAAACCAAACTATCTGATATTACCAACAGTTTTACTGAAAATTTAAAATTTCGTCAACCTAAATCTCCAGTTATCGTTGCATTAGATCCTCTTGATCGCATTCTAGATTCTGGACAGAAATATGTTATTGATGGTCTCCAAGGTCTGATTAAAGCTCTTCAAGGAAAATTTCCGTTATTATTTATCGGTACCTGTCAAGACTACAACCTTGATGAAATAAAAGGACTGGTTCAACTTAGTGAACATTTTATTCTTGATCGCTTGGATTTTTCTGACTCAAAGCTTCTCTTCTCTAAAATTGCTCGTGGACGACTGCAAAGCAGCGGTGCTTTGCGTGAAGAGCTTGTGAAACAGAGTGATCGTTCACCATTCAACCTTGTGTTCATCGTAGATGTGGTCAGGTGGGTTGAAGACCGAATTAACAGAGAAGGGTTGGAAGATAGTGAAAGAACAATAAAAGAAATGGCACAACCCTACATCAGAACTTTTGCCATTCGAGCTTTTCTTCAAGAGTTACATAAAATGGATGAGGAAGAAAATAAAACACTCCAGCTAATGCTAGGATCACCTCGAAATGCAGTCCATCAAGAAGCATTTGATTCAGCAATGATATCCCCGAATGTCCTCGCAGGTTTGCAATCCAAAGGATTAATCTCTAAGAGAGGGGAGTATTATCAATTTAATAGTTATTCACTCTATTCTACATTAGGATCTGGCTCTGTTGTTGATTTAAAAGCTGAAGCGAGTTTATTACTTCAGATTCTCGAAACAGACATGATGATGGGATTTGAAATAAATCCGAAAGCTCTGGAAAGATTAGAACAAGCCTCATTCTCAACTGAGGGTTTGGAAGATCAGTCCATTCCAAATAGGACGAAATCACTTTATCAAAGTGCCTTCGAAAGCAAGAAATTCTATGAAGCTTATCGTCTTTCATTACTTACAGGAAATTTTTTACGTATGGCAAAGGATGTTGAGGGTAGTGGGGTCTTTTTCGAGGAAGTTGCTCAAGAATTTCATGAGCAGGATAAGGTTCCATATACCGTCGCTCTTTATCGAAAGGCTCTGGAAGCTTACCGGCTCTCGAAAAATGAAAGAAAGCGTAAGGACATCAGTCAGCGTACCGCTATGATATATCTGCAAAATGCAGAGAAATACGATAAACTAAGTCAGCCCGAATTAGCTCGTTCGTCATACTATCATGCGATTAAACTGTTCGAACGAGCTGATGATATTAATTCAGCCACTGATGCTGTTAATAAAGCGATTCGGACTTATCCTTCTAAGCCTCAAGCAGCATTTTTTGAAAATCTTCTGGCGAGTGCTTCGCCAAAATTGGCGGAGACTCCGCCTGACATTAAACACGGGTGAGAATTATGAGTACAGAACAAGATAAAACTAGTCGAATTAAAGATCATAAAGCAAAGATTGAAAGTGAAAACACACTTATTCAGCAAAGGATAAATGATTTCCAAAGTGAAAGTAAAAAATCATTGGAAAGTTTTTCTAGCACTCTAAATCAATCCAAAAATACTGTTCTTTCTGAAGTTAATTCCGTTATGGGTAGTATTGAAAATTTAACAACTGAATTAAATAAATATAAGAACAAAACTCTTGTATCCGAAAAAGATGCTCTGGGTAACCGCTTAAATGAATTACTAGGGCAGGTTAATTCAGGAGTACAGAAATTACAGCAGTCCATTGTTGATTTATCCTCTAAACAAGAAGAAGACGTTTCAGGGATTTATTCTCAAATGGCTGGGAAAGTGAACACCGGTTTAAGCGATATTTATTCAAGCCAACGAGATCAGATCACAAAGTTTGAGAATGAAATCTCTTCTCAGTTGGAAAGAGTCAATCGAGATATCGTAAGTACAGTAGAAAGCGAAAGCGCAAATCAACGTGAAATGACTGAAAGTATTGCCTCATCATTTTTACAATCATTGGAAGATTTTCGTACTAGAATTCGAGATCTCAGTGATACTAAAGAAACCAACGTGGATGCAATCTTTTCAGGAACTGTAAGTGAATCGATTGGTCGCTTGGAGATGGCCAAAGAAGATTTATTGGCAAGTATCGACGGTGTTATGAATCAGCTTGAGGAAAGTCTTGCAAAACAAAAATCTGATAATGATGAAATGCAAAAAACTATTCAGGAAGGGGTAACCAAGGCAAAAACAGACGTTACAGATAGAATTGATAATCAGCGATTGGAACTAGTTGAAGAATGGAACACCATTGACAGTGAACAGAAGAGTGCACTTGCATCTATCAAGGAGACAACTGGAAGCACATTTCAAAATGCTTTGGAAACAAATGAATCTTTCCAAGCCAAATTAATAACAGAGTTAGAACAGCAGTTAAAAGTCAGCTTATATAGCGAAATTGACAACATCACTCTATCTTTCACGAAATTTCAGGATTCAATAATTAATCAAATAGATTCACTAATATCACGACTAACGAGCGCGCGAGATGAGATGAAAGGGAGCTTAGAAGGACTTCTTGTAAGTAATCTTAATAAAATTGGCGGAATAGGGAAACAACTTGAAGAACAGCTTTCAAGCATATCCTCCCAAGTTTCTGATGAATATAAGAAGAGTCGTGAAAGTACATACTCAAATTTGATGAATGCTGTTGAGGATAGATTTAGTGCGATTAATACATCATTAGATCAATACAAAGAAACAACCAGTACAAAATTAGAGAAAACTTCAACAGATCTCGATGTTTCATTAATGAACTTTTTCGACACCACGCAGACTACTGTCAGTGAAACAGTTGATAAAAACAATGGAACCCTTGATCAACTTGGAAGCTCGACCAATGAATCATTCAGAACACTACAGTCTGGACAGGAGAAGAATGTCGAAACTACGCTCACTGATATTCGAAATACCTTACGAATGAAACAGAGTGAACTGATTACTGCAATCAGTAGTATTTCACCTGCTGCTGAAGATCATATTGAATCGAATCGGGAATTTGCCGAGGTCAAGAAGACAGAAGTGGCTCAATCGAGCAGTGCAGCATTTGAGGATCTTAGAAAACAAGTGACAAATATAGAACAGGACGGTTTAAGTGCCATTCAAGGCATTGTCCAGAATACACACCATAAATTAGATGAAAACGTGAAAGACAGTGAACAGAGAACTAAGGAACTCATTGAAGGATTAGAAGATGAACACAAAAGCTCTATTGCGAGATATCGATCGAGTGCTACTCAAGAATTGATTAGAAACACAGAAATGCTCGATGAATATCGCAATACTTTACAAGAAAAATTCACAAGCTTCTTTGATAATCAACAACAAAGCCTGGATTCGTTCATAGAGGTTAACAGATCTCGTCACGAGGCAGTAGATGATCAACGTAGGAATCTCGATATCAAGTTTGAAGAATTAGGTAATACGATCGATACTGCTACTGAAACTCTAAGTACAAACATCACCACTAACACTGGAAACGTCACTACCTCAGTGAAAAATATCTTAAGAGACGTCGATGATATTATTAAGACCATGAAATGATGTTCTTAATTATCTATCCTTGTCTGTTATTACAAATCCTTTCTTTTTCTTCACTCTTAATATGATTTCAGGAGTTTGATGGTAATTAGCACGTCTTATCCGAAAGAATTTGCTTGTCATTTCATTGGTGTTGGAGGGGTTGTCTTTGTTGAAGGGACGGTTCTTTTGGTTAAACTGACCTATGGTCCTGCTGAAGGGAGATGGTTAATCCCTGGAGGGCTTGTCGATCCTGGGGAAACATTGGAAGAAGCAATCAAAAGAGAAATTTTGGAAGAAACAGGACAGAGAATAATCCCTCTTGGTATCATTGGTATTCGGAGTATGGTTCGAACAGCAGATAATTTAACTGATCTCTACTGCATTTTCCTTTGTCAGCTTGAAACTGATCCTAAACCCTTGCTTAAAGAAGATGAGGAAATTCGTGAAGTTCGTTGGGTACCACTGAACGAGTTATATGATGATCCAACGGTTTCTGAATATACTAAGATTATTGTTCGGACAGCTTTGAACAGTCAACCCATGCAGCCTGATGTCGAACGGGATAAGATCGTTAAAAAGAGGTTTGATTTAAAGAAATATGAACATTTTTGGATTTCTAAATGAAGAGACAAATCTCAGTTATTTTGATGTATGAGACGATTTGATATGCCCTCAACAGTCATTTCTGAGTTAATTCATTATGATTTCATTAAAGAACATTACAACTTTAGTTTAGAAGAATGGGAAGAGATTTTTAAGCAGAATAAGACTCTTGTTGATGTACGAACTATAAATGATAAAATGATTGAAGAAACATTTGATGTGTTTAGATCTTCAGGTATAATAGACATTTTTGATTTTTTCAAGACTTTAGGTACAAGAGATCAAATTTGGGAATTTAGTGAGAAATCAGGAATTTCATATAAATTGTTAGAATCGTTTGTAATTCAACTCAGAGCCTATTTACCTGTTGGATATAAACTTGGACAAGTAACTGATCATAGTTTACCATTTTACGAGAAGAACTATCTTAAGAGTCTTCAAAAAGCTAGAATTCGGACATCATTAGATTTATTAGAAGTTAGCAGGACAGAACAAGGACGAAAAGAATTATCTGCCAAAACAGGGATACCAGAGTTAATCCTCTGGTATTTTATCAATTATTGCGACATTCTTCGCTTACCACATGTTACCAAAACACAAGCTATCCACTTCTGGAATCTTGGGTATTCAGATCTTCAGAAGATTGCTGAAGCTGATTTAGAAACCTTCTCAGATCAGATTGAGACTTATTACAAAGAAGAATTAAAGAAACGACCTCCGCCACGATATGAAAGTTATGGTCGTGTATATAATGCTCGATTCCTGCCCAAAATATTGGAATAATCGAGCTGACAAGCGTTAAAAGGAAGATAAAATGGAGAATAATGAATATTACTCGAAAAAGCTCTCTGCATTGCGGTTAAAGCAATGTTATGATATTGCATCTCCCCGAATCAAACAGTACTTAGAGGCTGAAATTCAGTATGTCCTGGATCATATCAAGACAACAGATGTGGTTTTAGAACTTGGTTGTGGATATGGAAGAGTAATTGCCAGATTGGCCCAAAAAGCAAGAAAAATTTATGGTATTGATACTTCAGAAGAGAGTCTAAGGTTTGCACAAGAGTTCCTACGTAAAGAAACTAATGTTGAATTACATAAAATGAATGCTATTTCTCTTATCTTTAAAGAGCAAAAATTCGATGTAGTCATTGCAATACAGAATAGTATTTCAGCATTCAAAGTAGATCCCTGCAAGTTGATTGGAGAAAGTATTAAAGTCACCAAGGATGGTGGGAAAATTTTCTTATCAAGCTATTCAAAAAATATATGGAATAAACGACTTGATTGGTTTGTCCAGCAGTCCAGAGAGGGTTTACTTGGAGAAATTGATTTGGAGAAAACCAGAGAGGGTACCATTGTATGTAAAGATGGTTTCAGATCAACAACATACACACCTGAAGATTTTTACAAACTAACGTCGGAAATGTCACTCAAGGCAACCATTGAAGAGGTCGATCAATCGAGTCTCTTCTGTATAATTTGCGTAGATCATAATTAAACATCAGTCTAATAGCAAGGAATTTAAATAAATTCAAACTTCAGAAGTTGCTAGCAATAAAATACTCAATATTAGGAGAATGGCAAATGAAAAGAAAAATCATTTTATCCATAATTTTACTGATGAGTATAGTCTTTTTAAGCGGATGTACAGTACCCCAGCTAATGAATTTTGAATATACTGGAGATAAAGATCCAGTTGCCGTTCCCAAAGGTACATATACAACAGTAATTTTAGATTTCCAGCTAGGTGTTGGATCAATAATATTAGTTGTTGATCCTACTGCAACTGATTTAGTTAATGTGGAAAACAAAGTATCTATCCGAGAAGGATCAGGTGGATCATTGGCTGAAGCAAAGGAAGTCTCCTCTTCAGAAATCAGCTCTGAGACGATGAAAATTCAATTTGATTCGCAGGATGAAGGATTACAAGTTGATTACAGTTATGCCATTACAATTACAGTAGCTAATAATATCACACTACAAATAAATCTTGCAGCTGCGACTGGAGGCATTTCAGCAAGCATTTCAGATGCTACTATAACCATTAACAAATTAGATCTAGAAACCACAACAGGTGAGATATCCTTGACACTGGGGGTTGTTCAATTTTCTGATCTGTCACCTAGGGTTAAAACTTCAACTGGAACCCAAGATATTACTATAGAAGATGTTATATATACTTCCTCAACAGATTGGAGCATTTCCGCAACCACTGGGCCTCTGTATCTGGATATTATTGATATTTTGACACCTGGTAACGTTTCCAAGACTCAAAAGTTTGATATTGGTGGTACAACTGGATCTATAAGCGTTATTGCTGATCTTCACCAAGATTATGGTCTTAAAATAACTGCTTCAACCACAACAGGAGATATCACTATTCCAGGCGGTGGAGAATCATATACTTCAACTAATTACAATTCAGCAATCCAAAAATACGACTTTGATCTAGGTACATCAACAGGTGATATCACCTACTCAACCGGAAGTTAATCAGAGCGGGATCACATGAACACAGAATCTAAGAAACCACGACTCATATTCCTTGATAACATAAAGATCTTATTTGCGATTATCGTGATTTTCCAGCACGCAAGGATCACCTATGGAGGCACAGGTGGATGGTATTATATTGAGGGGGGGGATCTTGATCTATTCAGTTTTATTGTCTTTCAAAGTTTGACTTCAATTGGAGGGCTTTTTCAATCCTCACTTATGGGATTATTCTTTTTAATGAGTGCGTTTTTTACTCCTAAAAGTTATGATCGAAAAGGCGTCTCTACTTTCTGGAAAGAACGACTTCTTCGTCTCGGTATCCCTCTCCTTTTGTATATTGTACTAATTAATCCATTTTTATATTATGTAGGCGGTGCTTTAAAAAACACGCAAGGGTCTTTCCTTGATTATTATTTGAGTCAATTTCAATCCCTGCAACGATTTGTAGATTTTCTAACATCAACTGGGCCCATGTGGTTCCTTTTAGGGTTACTTATTTTTACTCTCCTTTATACTCTTTGGCGTCAGATAACCAAGTTTGACCCTTTACATCAATACATCCCAAAAGATCTTTCAATCCCAAAATTCTATTATTTACTCCTAATAGCTATTCTATTAGGTTGTGCTACTTTTTTAATTCGGTTCATATCTCCCGTAGACAAATTTCCGCTAGGGTTTCCATTTGGTTTTTTCCCTCAGTATCTCATGATGTTCAGTATTGGGATCATCGCTGCACGATATGATTGGTTTGAAAAGATGTCTAAAAATCATGTCAAAGTCTGGGCAAGTATAATAGCAGTAACAGTTGTATTATTTTTTCTATATTTTTTCATATTTCTGGGAATAGATGCAGATTTTAGTGTTTTATTAGGCGGCCCCACTCTCCCTGCCCTTGTATTTTCACTGGTCGATAATGTCATTTGTATGGGAATGATTTTTGTCTTAATTCCGATTTTTTATACCAAATTTAACGATCAAGGTGTTTTACTCAAGAACATATCTGATAGTGCCTTCTATATGTACCTCATTCATGGTCCCATCCTTGTTGCTGTATCCCTTGTCTTTGTATCCATCCCCCTTTTTCCTGTTATCAAACTAGCGATTGTATTTCCGTTAACAGTCATCCTTTGCTATCTAGCAAGTCATTTTGTCCTTCAGAAAGTACTTTGACTCACTCCATTATCTAAAAGTATTATAAATCCAAGTTATTCTCTTTTTATAGGAATAAAACTAAATGTCTAAAAAGCAAGAACATCCGTTATTATTTATTTTGGCTGTAGGCATATCTAGTGTTATTATGTTATATCTTTTCTATACTAATATTTTTGTTTTTTTCTTTATCTTTCTGGCTGTCATTGGTTGGAATATCGGGCTGAGATTTAGGAAAAGACGAGAAATAGCTATTCAACCTGAGGAAGACTTACAAAAATATATTGCTCAGATAGATGATATGATGAAAGAACGGTAATAAAATGAGTCGGCCAGATAATTGGTTCCTAAATCGAAAATTATATGTTGTAACTACGAAATCATAAAGAATAAGTTATATCAGAATCTCTATTAAAGTTCAAAACAAGGTCTTATCCTCTTAAAAAGACATGAAGTGATGGAAACGCAGAGTAAAGGAGTTATTTTTGACATCAAGAAATATGCACTCCATGATGGTCCTGGTATCCGGACAACTGTGTTTCTTAAGGGGTGTCCCTTGAAGTGTTGGTGGTGCCACAATCCAGAGGGTCAAAATCCAGAACCTGAAAGAATTTGGAACAATCAAAATACTCGAAAAGAGATTATTGGACGAGAGGTAAGTGTTGAAGAAGTCATAGCTGAAATAGAAAAAGATCTGATTTTTTACGATGAATCTGGTGGTGGGGTAACATTTTCTGGAGGAGAACCATTGATACAACATGACTTCTTGGATGACCTTTTAATTTCCTGTCAAAAACGAGACCTATCAACAACTCTCGACACTTGTGGGTATGCATCTTGGGAGATTTTTGAGAAAATAAAAGATAAAGTAGATCTTTTTTTATATGATCTCAAGATGATTGATGATAAGAAACATCAGAAATATACTGGAGTGTCAGTTTTACCAATCCTATCAAATCTAAAAAGACTTGATACAGAGGGAAAAAATATAATTATCCGCTTCCCAGTTATTACTGGAATTACAGAAACAGAGGAAAATCTTAGTCAGTTGGTTGATTGGATAGCTAAACTTGAAACTATTAAGGAAATCAATCTTCTTCCGTTTCACAAGATTGGTTATAGCAAATACAAGAAGTTGAATCGTGAAAATAAATTGTTAGACCTTGAACCTCCATCACCAGAAAGGCTGGATCAATTATCGGATAGATTTAGAGGACTTGGATTCATAACCAAGCTAGGAGGTTAATCAATGAATGAGCG
>JAEOTU010000064.1 GCA_016839665.1 Candidatus Hodarchaeota archaeon | reverse complement strand
CAAACATTGCAATAGCAGCTTGTTCAAAAGCTTCCGCCAGGGTTTTTCCTTTCCCACGAATACCAATGTCTGCTTGGTGCTCAAAATACTCATAAGACAATATTCTTGTCTCCGTTCAGGCGGAATACTCTTTTGAATTTAATGAATTATGCCTAATTAGTAGCCAAGAGCCTTTCAGACAAACCAATTAAGTTTTTTTTGTTACGGTTTCTTTATTTCTAGAGATAACTATTGAAACCACTTTCTCTAGTCAACTGTAACTATTCTTGTTTTCCAAGTCTTTTAGCGTCTACAAATTCTCCCAAAGAAGTCAATTGTAATTTGCTTCGTCTTCTGGTCGAGAAATAGTTCGGAATATTCCTAATTTTAATGCAAGTTTAAATCCTTCAGATAGAAAATACTTAGACTTTGGAAGATCAATGCCTTTATATAATTCTGCAAGGGTAAGTTGAGCATAACATAATTCACGCTCATCTCCGACAGTAGAGGCTATTTTCACAAAATGGTGATAATCATCTATTGCTTCATTTATGGCCCCTGCAGCAAGCTTCCACTGTGCTAGATTTGCCAAAGGCCCGATTACAAGCCAATTTGCTCCAGCTGCTTCTGCTCGAGAGACTGCCTCCTGGAAATACTTTTTTGCCAGGTCAGGCTTTTTTTGAGACATCATCGCCATCCCGACACGATTATAGAGAATTGAAAGCAAAATCCAGCTTTGAATCTCTATAGCCATGTCAATAGCTGTGTCATAAAATTCCAATGCTTTCTGAACATTTCCCAAGTTATGGTGGCAATGGCCCATTAATGTTAACGCCATAGCTTGAAAGAACCGATGGGGTAACTGTTGTAAATCATAGTAACATTCATTTATGAGTTCCATTGCTTTAGGAATTTTTCCTTGCGCACGAATAGAATATGCTTGACGTAAGTAAGCCCAAGGCAATAAATGAGCCTTTACTTCATCAGATACCGGTCGTGAAGAATTAAAATAGTTATAAATTTTGAAGAAATAGTCGGAAACCGTTATATAATCACGTTTAATCGAATAAATGAAGAGAGTAACGCCCATCTTTTCAATCTTAGTAATATGATCATCTACATAGAGCTCTGAATCAATATGATTTAGAATTTCCAGTCCTTCTTTTGAATGGCCTTGAAAAGCTAATCCAAGAGCGTAAAATAATTGAACTCCAGGAATATTTCGCGTAGCTTGGTGAGCATTACTTAATGTGAAGAGATCGTTTAATTTTGTCAAATCACCCGCAAAAAAAAGGAATTTGGCGTGAAGGTATAATAGTTCTGAATACTTAGGCTCATCAACAGAACGAGAGGATATAAATTCTTCGAGTTCCTGTGAAATTTGGTGAAAATCCTTCGTTTCCCAGTCATTTTTAATAGCGAATTTAATAAGGTCATTAACTTGATTTGGGGACAATTTCATTAAATGAAGATTAAGTTCAGGAACTTGATCGAATTTCTGTTTCATGTTACCCCCAATATTAAATTCTAGATGAAAAAGTTAGTTGTTCAGACAACGTAAAACACTTTTTGAAATAAGCATTTGTAAATATCATAAAATAAAAAATTATCCAGTTTGGTGAGAAAAACTATGGTACAGGATTTAACATATGAAGAGGCTTATTATTTAGTCGAAGGAGCAGAAATTCTTGGTACAGGTGGGGGAGGAGATCCCATTCTTGCAAAAAAGCGTATTGACGAAGTTTATTCAACGAAAAAATGTTTTCGAATACAAGATATCACTGAATTCAAACCATCCGACATGATATGCATCATTGGTATGGTTGGAGGGGGAGTGTCTTCTCAAGACAAAAAATTTGTTAAGAATTTATCCCCTTCTTCACATAATATAATGGTAGAAGCCGTAATAGAATTAGAAAAGTACCTAGGAACTCATTTCTCTTTTGTATCCACAGAAATGGGGCCAGGGAATATTGTGGTTCCTTTATGGGTTGGATCACTTCTAGACAGGGTTACGGTTGATGGAGACATGTGTGGTGGTCGTAGTAAGCCAATGATTTCGATTAGTACCTCAAATGTTGCTGGGATTTCAATTACTCCTCTTGCTATAACTAGTGTATATGGGGATCGTATGATCTTGAAAGCAGCAATTTCGGATAAGAGAGCTGAAGATATCTGTCGTATGATTTCTAGACTGTCCAATGGTACTGTGGGGGTAGCAAGATGTCCCATGACGGCATTAGAATGCCAAAAAGGAATTGTTAGTGGAACTATTTCACTGGCAATTCAGTTGGGACGAGAAATAAATATTGCTGTCAAAGAAACTCTTAATCCAATACCAGTTATCGAAAAAGTATTAAATGCTGAGCTTATTTTCACTGGTGTTGTGGAGGATTTCTCGAGAACCGAGAGTGGTGGTTTTACCTCAGGTACAATCGTTTTGAAGTCTAAGAATCAAACCTTAAAGATCTGGTACAAAAACGAGTACTTGTTATCATGGCTAAATGGTAAAGAATTTGTTTCTTGCCCTGATAGCATTTTGGTTGTAGATCGTCTAACAGGAAGAGGATTAACCCCCTGGAAAGATGAATTTCGACAAGATTTAGAAATAGCCGTACTTATGAAACCTAGTGCACCCATTTGGCAATCTGAAAAAGGACTGAAAGTATTTGGCCCCCAAATCTTTCAACCAAAATGGAAATATCAATCTTATTCAAAGAGAACACAGTAGAAGAAAGGAGAAAAGAAAGCTAAACACTTACTACTTCCTTCAATTCAGGATAATCCTGTTGTATTCTTCGTTTGATACCTGATGATAATGTCATCTGTGAATAAGGACACCCTTTGCAGGCGCCAGTCAATCGAACTTTTAGAATACCATCATTATAATCAACGAACTCTACGTCTCCACCATCTCTTTGTAGATAGGGACGGAGCGACTCGAGAGAGTTTCCAATTTCTTCTTTTGTAGCCATTTTTTGTGCTCTCCAATTGCTAATTTAATTGCTAATTGCTTTTATTTGCGTGATCTTTATTAGATTTTCTATCTGATTTCCGCTATTCTTCTTAGAACTTCCATTGGCTTATAATTTCTCCCATAATAGGTAATTTCATCAGTTTCTAAAAATCAATTTAATATTAATTGTATTTTATTATCAGAACAGCTGATTAAATCACATTAGGTAACATATTCTTGTAATCATAACAACTAAGACCTTGTTTTAGACGAATCATTTACCTTTGCGATAACTAGATCCCCAATGTCAATAGCTGTTTCATGAAGTTTATTCAATAAATTAAGGAGAGATGATACTTGCCAAACAACTTCTTTATCAAGCTTGGAGATGTCGTCCTGAATCCCACGATGAGTATTACGTAGTTGTGTTGCAATTTTGCTTTTCAGAAGCTCTGCGCCTATAACATTCTGGTCAAAAAAATTTTCTAAACTTTGATTCAATAAATCTGTAGTTGAGTCACTTAACAACTTGATTTTACTCAAAGTATCTGAAGAAAGCATTTTATTCATGTTTGGATTTTGCTGTACTTTTCTAGCGAATTCTACAGAATCATCTCCTAGATCTTCACTATAAGTCGCAACCATTCGCCAATCTAAGCAAGCTGGACCCTTTAAATATGACTCCTCACGCTTATCATCAACCATGATTTTTAACATTCTGACTATGAGGAAATACAGTCTATTTACTTCAACATCCCGATCAATTACCTCTCTGGCTAGTGGTGCATCACCTTTCAGAAACGCTGTGATCGCATCATTTTGCATTTGGTTCGCAATGGAAAAACACCTTCGGACATACTTCCTTGGGTTTTCTTTTTCTTCTCCAATTAAGAAATGAAGTTCAATACTTTCTAATGTCTCCCCAAGGATTTCTAAACCAATTAACTGACGACTAAGATCTCGAATTTGGCTTTTTTGAACTAACGCTTCACCTTTCTTGGAAACTACTGTAATGATATCGCTTCCTAATAGGTAAGCTGCTAAGATGTCACGATTCACATGATCTGATTCAATAATGCTCATCACTCTTTTTTGAGGTTGAATTATTGACTCTTGAGGATAGATAATCAGATCACCTGTGGATAGTTCTTTAATGATGACATTAGCTCCTTTATCAAGTTGGTGACGTTCAGCCCAATCTTTTGGAAGGGAGATGATTCGAGTATCCCCAGCACCAGTAACCTGAATTTTTCGAATTTCCATGCTTGAAATTACCTCTAAAAGACAATTAAGGGAAATGCATTGAATTTTTATATTTTCATTCATAATTCTATCTAGGAAGGACTAAATCCATTCAATCCAACTTGGTTATCCTATACTTCTAGGAGATCATACCGAGGAATCTGGCTCGTCTTAATCCCCTTTTCGGTTTTAATAACGTCATCCTCTATTCGTACACCAAATTTACCTGGTAGATATATTCCTGGTTCAATTGTAAATGCATTACCAGGAATCAACGGGACTCGATTATTTTTAACAATATAGGGGTGTTCATGCACCTCCAAACCAATACCATGGCCAGTACGATGAGTGAAGAAATCTCCATAGCCTTTACTTGCGATATAATCGCGTGTGGTTGCATCAATTTCAGATGGAACCTTGTTTTCGATTACTGCCTCCTTACCATGTTCATTAGCAGTATGAACGATATCAAAGATTTCCTTAAAACGTCTAGAAGCTTTTCCAAACACTGTGGTTATAGTAATATCACCCCAATAGTTACTTAGAGTTACTCCAGCATCAATGAGCACAATATCGTCCTTTCGTAGTCTTTTATCTCCACCAGAGTAATGAGGAAGGGAAGAATTACTACCAAACTGAACTAAAGAGCCAGATTTCTCCCCAGAACCCCGTAATAGTTTTTCTTTAAGAATTGATTTAACTTGTGCTTCAGTAATCCCAATTACTAATTCGTTTAAGGTTTCAACAATTGCATCTCCCGATTTTTGAGAGGCTTTTATCAACAATTCTTGTTCTTGTTCATCCTTAACTGCACGTAATGGATCAAATAGGATTTCGCCCGAAATGAATCTCGTTCCAGGTAGCTTCTTGAGGATTTTTTGATATACTAAAAACCACATTTTTGGTTCAATTGCTATTGTTTTTCCTGGATCTACTGATATAAGTTCATGTAATAGCCTATAAGGATCTTGGGTTTCCTCCCAACCAAAACAATCTGTGATACCTGTCATTTTTCTTAACCGATCTACTTCAAAACTAGGAACAAGCAGTTTTGCAGAGTCTTCTGCTCCAATTATACCAACTAGCAGTCTTTCACTTGGTTCTTCCATTAATCCAAAGATATATCTGAAATTTACTCCTGGCGGAACAATTAAGCTTTCAATCTGTTTCTTTCTCATCTCTTTCTGCACTTTTACAACTCTATCTGTAAGATTAGACATCTAATCACCTTTGATAAGCAATCTCGAGCAATTGCTTTTAGTTTGTTTTTTCGTCAGTCTTTTATTCACCTTTGGTTATTATTATTGTTGCTTATGAATGATTCAATACAGAATACCATTATTAATGATTACCTTCAAAACGAGCCGATCAGGCATTTTGGGGATCTAGATCACCTTAAACGCACAACAAGAGACCAAGAGATTGAATTATTGATAAAGCAGCTTAGAGCGATTGGTGGAAAAACCTACGATCTCAACGGCCAATTTTTATTAGCTAGTAAACTTTTTTCTCGAATAATTACGGAAGAAATGGCTCAATATGATGAGAATCTCTTACTAAGCTATCGTTTTCAACAGGATTTTCTGACAGTCTTTAATATATTTTATCAAACATCAATAGAGAAAGGATACGATTTACAGGAAGCTGAAAGTCAAGCTGCAAAGATTTTATGGAATTATATTAAGAATAATCGAATAGAAGAAGCCTTTAGAGCATTGATTAAGAAACGTGATCAATCTTTAACTCCTGAAAAAGATAGAGAATTGCTTTTGCAATTCACTGTGTTGGAAAATTTAGTCAAAATCGTTCAAAGAGACTCATTGTCTCAAAAAGATTCAGAGCAAACAGCTTATGTATTAATTTCAGATCACATTAACAAAGCAATTGAAATGTATGATGCAGAAAATTATAACGATGTGATAGCATCTTTTAATTCCGCTTTAGATTTAATTGTTGAACATGAAGGAAATGAAGCTGGAGGAAAGTTTGCGATAATTGTAGGATCTCTTCTACGACAGAAAAGATCTACTGTTACTGAAGGGGTAGGTTTTCTTAAACGAACCCAGTCGCTGTATGAATCCCTCGGTAATTATGGTCTTCTTGCTGACTGTCATGGTGAAATGGCAGCGGCATTTTGGACACAAGGTATGTATAAAGAAACATTGGATAATCTTGCTTCGGAAATTGACTTATATTCGAAACAAAAAAATAATCTTGCAGTGATGTATGCTGAAGAAAAGTTGAGCCATTTCTTCCGTAATTTGAGTCGTTTCAACGAATCACAGGATTGGTCTTTAAGACACCTAAATTCAGCTATCCGTGCCTCAAATGAGAAGATGAAAGGAATATACTTCCTTGATGCAAATTTAAACTATGCTCAAACTTTGATTGGCCTAAACTATTGGCCGAAAGCAGAAAAACACCTAAATTTCGCAGAACGTACGATTTCTCATCTCGAGTTATCTGAAGAACATTCACGACGATTGACTTTAGAACTTAATCGGATGAAAGGTCATATCTCGGTGTTTCGAGGCCAGTTTGATCGAGCTAAAGGTCTTTTTGACAAACGAAGAGAACTTCAACTGCAATTAATTCCGTCATCACCATTTTTTAGCCGATTTTTACGCGCAGAGGCCACCTTATATCGAAATTTACGCAATTTTTCTCAAGCTATCAAGATCTTGCAACCACTATTTCAAGATAAAGAGTCATTAAATCCTCTCAACGTTGTTCTGCTAGCAGAACTCCTTGCTTTACGTGATCATGAGTCTCAAGCGCTAAAGTTATTGAATCAAGCTGAAAAGGTTTTCATAAGAT
>JAEOTU010000063.1 GCA_016839665.1 Candidatus Hodarchaeota archaeon | reverse complement strand
TAAACCAGTTTATGGGTGAAATGATAAAATCCACTGGTTTCATATAGATAATAAGTGATTATAATTATTGCAATCAAGCTAAGAGCAAAGCAGAAAGTTACTACTGCAAGAACTCCACCGATGCCAATAAAGAATCCACCAACGTTTGCTCCAATGATACTTCCTGTTGCCATAAGTGTTTGAGTTAGTCCCATCTCACGTCCTCGATGCTCTGATTTTGTCACATCACTGATTAAGCCCAAAGCCGCTGAAGCAAAACTAGAAGCGCATAGGATAAGGATGAGAAGCATTATCACAATGATGAGATGTGGAATTGGGATTGGAACCTCTGGGACTAGGCTTAGAGATTTTGTCTTGGTAATTGAGATAGGATCTAGTATTAGCTTAGAGAGTATTTCAGAACCTTCTTCTACACTTTTAAGGATAGCTGCCAACATCATCAATAGCATACTAGTACCAACAACCCCAATTATCAAGAATGGTTTTCTCCCGATATCATCGGATAGTTTACCCAGCACAGGTTGCATTATTCCGATGATGCTCAGCCCTATAAAGCCGATTATAGCAATGATTATTCCTAATTCTTCAACAAGATCATTTATGATGATGGGAATTACAAAGACACCTGCTCCTGTCAATGTTGTATAACATAACCAGGCAATGGCAAACTTTCGAAATTGTTTGTCTTGTAGACTTTCAATCATTGTTTTAAAAGGATTAGTTTCAATATCTGCATTTTCTGCTTGAGCGAGGTTCGTCACAATTAATTCAGATTCCTCATCCGAATGAGGTTCAAAGAATCTGAATAGATAGATTGAGGTAGCGATGAACATAATAATCGCAAAGGAAAAATATGCTGTTACTTCAAAGATCGCCCATGTTATAATACCAATCACAAAGCCAATGGCTCCCCCAGCGGATTTGGCTAAATAGAATTTTCCCATTGTCTCTCCGTGATTCTCTTCAGGAGATAAATCAGCAAAAACGGCTAAAACTGGTCCTGAAATCATCGCAGCAGCTAATCCTTTCAAGCCATTCGCTAAAGCTAGAATTAAAAAGCTAAATGGAAGCTCTAAATAGACAGGAAAGAGAAGTGGGAAAGGGATGAAAGATATTCCCGCTATTGCAGTTCCAAGGATTAAGAACGGACGGCGTCCAATACGATCACTAAAAGATCCAAAGAATGATGCAGTTGTCAAGGACACTATAAAGTAAGTAGATGTAATTAAAGCTAATTCAATCCCAAGAGTTAAACCAGCTTCTCGTGGTATTTTTTCAAGGTAAGCAGGTAGACCATACGATGATGAAGCAAATGCAATCTCAGTTACAGCTACAGCAATTAAAAGCAGCGCGATTTGTTGTCGTAATAGATAAGATATCGGTTGGCCAAAAAATTGTAACGTATCTCTAGTGTATCTCGAAATTGAACGGCGTAACACAGGTTTATATTCCTTGGGGATAATTATTTACTCTTTTTGAGTATTTAAGTTACAAATCAGGTTCTTTTAACCCAATATTACCCTCTCCTTCTTGGTTTTTTAACTTTCCATTATGCTTCAATTTGGAGTGAAATTTAATTTATTTAAGGAAAATTTAAAATTCCTAGTGTCTTAAGGGAAACGAACGGTTTTTTCAAATCAATTTATTCTGAATAGAATACACTGGATTTCAATCTTCGAATTGAGGAACGTATTATGAAAATTTCACTTGTCGGATTAAGTGGATGTGGTAAAACATCGATATATTCAACCACATTAGGCGGAATGGCTCCAATGGAGGTGAAAGATCTTGGACCTACCGTTATGTATGAAGTTAAAAGCCATAATTACCTGGGTCTTCAGATATCCCTCTGGGACTTCGGAGGACAGGAGAAATACAGACAATCATACTTAGAAACTCCTAAACTTCTAGCAAACACAACAAATCTAATCCTTGTTCTAGATCTCCATCATCCTGAAGATTTTGCTAAAGCAGATCGTTACTTTTCAGATGTTTTTTCCGCTATTCAAGAATGTGGTGGAGACCCTCGTATTGTAATTTTTTATCACAAGTATGATACTGAGGATTATTCGAAAGAACAGCTTGAGGAGAATCTTACTAAAGCCAAGGAGTTGCCATTCATCCGTGAAACTGGCCCCGAATTCTTCATAACATCTATCTATAGACAAGAAGAATTAAGTGAGATATTTAGACAAATGTTAATTGCAGATTTTGAGAAATTGAAAGAAAGTGTAGAAAACGCACAGAAGCACCTCATGAAACTGAATTCAAAGGTCATTGTGAGCGATGTCAATGGAAATGTCATAACACATAGCATCAAGGGTTTTTCTACTGGAATTCAACTCCGGGAGGATTTGCGGGATTATATTCTCTCTTGTAATGTTCTCCGAGAGAACTTTCTCTCAAGCAACTCCGCTTCATTTTCTGCAATATCTGACACTAAAGAATTAAAGCTGCATATTTTCAATTTTGTCTTAGCTGTGCTTCTAATGGTGGACGAGAGTGCAGCAGGAGCAGATCCTCCAGAAGATATCAAGGCTTTATTAAAAGAGATGGAAATCTTTGCAGAATTGATAATTGATGCCAGTGAAGAAGAATAATCTCTCGCTGGTAACATGTGATTCTTAAAATTACTAAAAATATCTTAATTAGGAGGCATTCTTTGTTGACTGTGGAAGAAGCTACGAACACAACTATTCAAGAGCTATTAGAATCCGAAGGGAAGAATCGCGCTAATTTGATAACAATCCTACAAGAAGTGCAAAGGAAATTTGGTTATCTATCCAAGGAAAACATGATCAAAATTGGAGAGCACTTCGAAATATCGGCAAATGAAGTATACGGGGTTGCCTCGTTCTATCAACAGTTTAAATTTGAAAAATCTGGAAAACATGTCATTACCGTATGTTTAGGGACTGCTTGTTTCGTAAAAGGTGGTAGAATCCTTGCTGAAACTGTGAGAACGAAATTAGGAATTAATCCAGGTGAAAAAACGGAAGACGGTCTGTTTAGTTTCGAACGTGTTGCATGTCTCGGATGTTGCGCCATATCTCCAGTTGTTCAAGTTGACGGCGAAGTTTATGGGCAGATGAGACCAGCTAAATTACTCCGAATTATCAATAAGATCCTCAAGGAAGAAGAAAAAAAGTAGGGAACGGATAATGACACTAAATGATTCCTCTCAGAGAACAGTTCTAATTTGTCAAGGTACGGGGTGTCTTTCGTCCAAATCAGATGAAATCAAAGAGGAGCTTGAAGAGCAAATAATTACTCAAGGGCTGCAAAGAGACGTCAAAGTTGACTTTACAGGCTGTCATGGATTCTGTGCTCAAGGTCCTATTGTGATCATTGAGCCAGATGGCGTCATGTACTGTAAAGTGAAGATGACAGACATTAAGAAAATCGTCACATCTCATTTAAAAGACAATCAGCCTGTGGAAGAGTTTTTCTATGAAGATCCGAAGTCTGGGCGTCTAATTCCGAGGTATCAGGACATTCCATTTTATAGTAAACAGACACGAATGATTTTAGGTAGTTGTGGACACATAAATCCTGAAAGTATTGATGCGTACATTCAAAAAGGTGGTTATTCAGGTCTTCATAATGCCTTAAAATTAAATCCTGAGGAAATCATCCAAATTATTAAAGATTCTGGCTTACGTGGAAGAGGGGGTGCCGGATTCTCAACAGGGTTAAAATGGGAATTTTGCCGTAATGCTCCAGGTAATGAGAAGTATATCATTTGTAACGCGGATGAGGGAGATCCTGGAGCGTTCATGGATCGATCAATACTTGAAGCAGATCCTCATAGCGTTTTAGAAGGAATGATTATCGGAGGTTACGCCATTGGCGCATTGCATGGAATTATCTATGTTCGCGCGGAGTATCCCTTAGCGGTTCAACGTTTTAGATTAGCCCTCAAGACAGCTAGAGAAAAGGGATTTCTTGGACAGAATATTCAAAATAAAAACTTTTCATTTGATATTTCAGTTCATGAAGGTGCAGGTGCCTTTGTTTGCGGCGAAGAAACTGCAATGATAGCTTCATTAGAGGGTAATCGCGGAAATCCTCGCCCTAGACCACCGTTTCCTGCAACATCTGGTCTTTGGGGTAAACCCACAAATATTAACAATGTCAAAACATGGGCTTCAGCGGCCTGGATTTTCAAAAATGGCTGGGAAAAGTTTCATGCTATTGGTGTTGAACACGCAACTGGTACAGCAATTTTCTCATTAACTGGCAAAGTTAAAAATTCAGGTTTGATTGAAGTACCAATGGGAACCAGTATTAGAGAAATTGTTTTCGAGATTGGTGGTGGTATTTTAAATGACAGCGAGTTCAAAGCTGTCCAGACGGGAGGCCCTTCAGGTGGTTGTTTACCGCGTAGTCATTTGGATTCACCAGTTGATTACGAGAGCATGGCAGCTTCTGGAAGTATTATGGGTTCTGGAGGGCTGATTGTTCTTGATGAAAGCGATTGTATGGTCAAATTAACTCACTACTTCTTGACATTTACACAAGCAGAATCGTGTGGTAAATGTATTCCATGTCGGATTGGAACGAGAGCGATGCTGGTCATTCTTGATCGTATCATCAAGGGTAAGGGCGAGGATCGCGACCTCATGCTTCTGGAAGAATTGGCATACACAGTGAAGATGGGGTCGTTGTGTGGTCTTGGTCAAACAGCACCGAATCCTGTATTAACTACATTGAAATATTTCCGTCATGAATTTCAAGCTCACATATTTGAAAAACGCTGTCCAGCAAAAGATTGTAAAGATTTGATCGATTATTCAATCGACGAAAATACTTGTAATGGGTGCATGTTATGTGCTCGTAACTGCCCGGTAAAGGCTATTTCAGGGACGAAAGGAGATGTTCATTTGATTGATTCAACCATCTGTATTAGATGTGGAATTTGTTATTTAAGCTGTCCTAAAGGAGCAATTTACAAGAAAGATCGAAATTCGCTGTAGGTGAGAAGATGACCAAATGGATGACAATTAATGGAAAACGCGTTGTGTTTGAAGAAGGTGAAACGGTACTGGAAGTTGCAACGAAAGCGGGTATCTATATACCGACCCTTTGCGCGAGACCTGATCTTCCATCTATTGGAGCGTGTCGTCTGTGCATTGTTGAAGTCGAAGGGGGACGGGGATACCCCAATTCTTGTACTTTACCAGCCAAGGAGGCAATGGTCGTCAGAACGGTAACACCTGATATTAGAGCAGTACGTCGTAATATTTTTCAGTTAATCCTGGCAGAACATCCAAGTTCTTGCATCGTGTGTAAGAATCAGAGTGAATGTGAAAAGGTTCGTCATGGGGAGTACAAAGCGGGTCGAGTTATTGGTTGCCATACCTGTAGCAACAAGGAAGTATGTGAGATCCGAAAGTTAGCGGAATATCTAAGAGTTAACGAAGTTCGTTATCCTATGTTGTATAAAAACTTACCCTTAGAGCGTGATGATCCATTTCTGGTTCGAGATTATAACCTTTGTATCCTCTGCGCTCGATGTATCAGAGCGTGTCAGGACGTATTGGGGCACAGTGCCATTGCTCTCACAAAACGAGGTCATGATACCAAAGTGGGAACGATTTTAGAAGTATCCCACTTAGAAAGTGGCTGTGTTTTCTGTGGCCACTGCATAGATGTTTGTCCAACGGGAGCATTAACCGCTCGCGGCTCTACATGGTTCGGTATTCCTGATAAATCTGTACCAACAACATGTGTATTATGTTCACAGGGCTGTCAGCTGGTTGTAGATGTAAAATGGGATAAAGTTGTTAATGTTCATCCTCCTTATGAAATGTCAGCTCGCCGTGAATACTGTGTTAAAGGGCGATTTTGTATTCCTGCGCTCATGAATGGACGCGATCGTCTTTTATATCCTATGATTAAACGTACGATCATTAAACAAGAACTATTTCCCACTTCATGGGACGAGGCTATCAAATACACTGCCGAAAACTTGAAAAAATACAAGCCTGAAGATGTGGGCTTTTTGATATCTCCTTTTCTATCTGATGAATCTGTATTCATATTTACAAAGTTTGCTAAAGAAGTAAGTGATAATAATATCGCTTATGACGATGAAGGACTTCGTAAACTTGCTGACAGAGGGTTAAAAGTATTGTACACAACCCAACAAACCAGAGAACTCGATAGAATGAATTTAGAGTTTCTAATTCTTCAAAATATCTATTATTCATCGTATTGTGAATCAGCACAGGTCATTTTCCCAACAACAACCTTTACTGAAGAAGATGGTACAAAAACAGGTGGAGAATTCATGAGAAATGTAGTTCAGAAAGCAGTCAAACCTCCAGGTATAGCTCTTCCCAGTTGGGATATTATAAGTCGTTTAGCTAGGGCAATGGGGTTGGAGGGGTTTTCATACACATCACTTGACGAAATTCAAGATGATGCAATGAAACAGGACTTCAATGAAGTCCCATTGATTCCGAAACACTCCCTCGAGTATATGGGAATACCTTTAACTGATAAGATTGAGGATTTTCAATTTTTTGTGAATGCTCAACGAATACTCAATAAAACCAAAGATGAAGGTGAGTTCTTTGTCAAAATATAGAATTATTAAAAAAGTTGAATGTGCGCCAAACATCTACGAACTTGTCGTTTTGGTACCAGATATCGCTCAAAAGGCACAAGCTGGACAATTCATACTTGTGATGGTGGATGAGAAGTCTGAGAGAATACCATTAACACTAGCAGATTGGGACTTGGAACTCGGAACAATTACTTTCTTCGTTCAAGAAGTCGGTTTATCAACGACAAAGATTGCATTTATGCAAGAAGGTGATTCTTTCTATGGGGTTGTTGGTCCTTTAGGGAAACCAACTCATGTGGATAAATTCGGAAATGTTGTTATTGGAGGTGGTTGTTTTGGGATTGGTGCCATCTATTCAATTGCAAAAAAGCTTAAAGAGCTCGGTAATTATGTGATAACAATTATCGAAGCAAAAAATGAATCTTTATTGTATTTTGAAGATGAGATTAAAACTGTAAGTGATGAAACCATTATAGTAACAAGTGACGGATCAAGAGGGAAAAAGGGGCACATTTACGATGTTCTCGAGGAGATGTTGATCCCTCAAGGTCGGAAAGTTGATTATGTGAATGTAATCGGCTGTAATGTAATGATGAGTAAAGTAGCTAAGCTAACCAAAGAGAGAGGATCCATTCCTACCTATGCAACTGTCACAACTATCATGGTGGATGGTACAGGGATGTGTGGAGGTTGTCGTTTGACTTACGACGGAGAAACAAAATTTGCATGTGTAGATGGACCTGAGTTTGACGCGCACAAAGTCAATTGGGACGAGCTGATTCAAGTTCGAAATACTACATATCTTAGAGAAGAAACCCTATGTCACCAAAATTTTTCTCCGCAACGTCGGTTTCTGACGAAAAACATTGAACAAATCAATGAGGAGGAATTATCCTGAAAGCAAAGGAACGTATGAAAATTCTCCGGATTGCAATGCAAGCTCAACCCCCCGAGGTGCGCGCTAAGAACTTCCGTGAAGTCCCTTACGGGTACACAGAAGAAATGGCAGTACAAGAGGCCAATCGTTGTATGGATTGTAAGACACCAAAGTGTATTGAGGGTTGTCCTGTTCGTGTTCCTATTCCTGAGTTCATTGGGTTGATCCAGGAAGAAAAGTTTGCGGAGGCAGCATGGAAGATTAAGGAAAATAATGTCCTTCCAGCTATCTGCGGACGTGTGTGTCCACAAGAAGTACAATGTGAGGAAAAGTGTATTCGTGGGAAGAAGGGTGAACCCGTTGCTATTGGAAACCTTGAACGATTTGTTGCTGATTATGAACGATTGAAAGGATTGATCCCAAAACCACTGGTAGTAAAGAAAAACGGGAAGAAAATTGCTATTGTAGGAAGCGGGCCATCGGGATTGACTGTTGCAGGAGATTTAATAAAACTAGGATATGATGTTACTGTGTTCGAGGCTTTTCATCATGGAGGTGGGGTTCTAGTTTATGGGATTCCCGAATTTCGCCTACCAAAGTCTGTTGTGGAGTATGAAATTCAAAACCTAGAAAATCAAGGTGTGAAATTTGCCTACAATAATGTTGTGGGCCGTATTCGAACGGTTGATGAGCTATTATCAAAAAGTGGTTTTAATGCGGTTTATATCGGCGTTGGTGCGGGTTTACCAGTTTTCATGAACATTCCAGGCGAAAATTCTATTGGTGTCTATTCTGCCAACGAGTATCTAACTCGTTCGAATCTGATGAAAGCGTACCTCTTTCCTGAGTACAATACACCGTTGGTACAAGGAAGAAATGTCGTTGTTGTCGGAGGTGGAAACGTTGCCATGGATTCAGCTCGGACTGCGATACGATTGGGATCAGATAATGTTTACATCGTGTATCGCCGCTCTAGAGAACAAATGCCAGCTAGAGTGGAAGAAATTCACCATGCGGAAGAAGAAGGGATACAGTTTAATCTATTATCCAATCCTGTAGAGATTTTCAGCGATGAAAAGGGGAGGGTTAGGATGGTGCGGTGTCAACGTCATCGTCTTGGGGAACCCGATAAATCGGGTCGTGCTCGTCCCGTACCAATAGAAGGCGATTATTTTGAGTTAGAAACTGATCTAATTATTATAGCTATTGGTAATAAGGCAAATCCGTTAATCACGATGACAACACCAGATTTAGAAATTAACAAATGGGGTAACATAGTGACAGATGATATGGGACGCACCAGTAAGCCTTTTGTGTATTCAGGCGGTGATATTGTCACGGGAGCTGCAACTGTTATTTCAGCTATGGGTGCCGGTCGTCGAGCAGCTATAGCAATACATGAAGATCTCTTTCCCAAGGAAAAAGAAGAGCAAAAAATAATCCATTTCCGTAAACAGATTATTAAAATAAAAGATATAGCAATTTATCCTGATTCAACAACTATGAAGATTGTATTAACAAATAACTCTGAAATGGTACTCGAACAAGTTAAAGTCATAGTTTCCCATCTTTTTGATTTATTTGAAGAACCACTTCTAGAGACATCTATTTCACGTTGGCTCCCTGAAGAAGAACACCAATTTGATTGCCCCCGTATTCATGAAAACGAAAAAGAATATCTTTTATCCGTAAAGGACATTGATAAAAAAATTCTATCCAAGCGTATTATTGCTGAAGAAGTATTGAAATGAGATAGAGTAAGTTGTCTATCCCCAATGAATGAATTTACAAACTTGTAGCTCTAAGAATCCTTAGCTCACGCTACGATCGGTTGATTGACAGATCGCTTACTTACAGCAGATAGACCACTCTGCGATAGTTATTCCCATTATCTCATCTAGATCGAAGGACTTATTCTTCAGGACAATGATTTCTATTTCATTCTGAAATACTCCCCAAGTCTTGTTAATTGAATCTCAAATTCAATTAGTTAGAAATTTTTTTGCTGGTTATGATTGAAGCTCAAGTGAGTTGAAAGCTGCTATCAAGTCGTGTGTAGTAATTATTCCTACTAGTTCAAAATCATCAGGGTTTTTCACAAGAATTCTCTTGATCTTATGTTTAAACATCAGCATTAATACGTCTTCAACGGTGTCTCCTGAATTTATCGTAATAAGGTTTTTTGTTGCTATGTCTTTTGCTTTAACTTTACACGGATCATGACAGTCTAAAACAACTCTTTCAAGGATATCTCTTTTTGTAATTATTCCAATAGGTTCATAATCCTCATGAACCAAGACTGAACCGATTTGTGTTTCAACCATTAGTTGAGCAACCTTTTCAATGCTTTCCTCGGTGCCTATGGCAACAATCTCTCTTGTCATTAAATCTTTTACCTTGGTTCTATACACACTAAAACTTCCTAACCTAAAATTCTTTTTACATAGAAATTCTCATGTTCATCATCAATTTTCAGGAAATAAATGATTCCGCTTTCCTTTGATGGTTTAAACTCAATAGAAAAATTTTCTTTCGGTTCCCATTTCTTTATCTTTGAGACGAGAACATCTTTACCGAAAAATCCTTGCGATTCATAAATTTTTACTTGAGCATTTTTTATAGTCTCTGAACTGATATTCTTAATCGTGACACCTAAGATTGCTTTGTCTTCCGTTGATTCAATTCGAACTATTTTGACCCCTTTATGTTTAGGACTTAACACAGGTTCTT
>JAEOTU010000062.1 GCA_016839665.1 Candidatus Hodarchaeota archaeon | reverse complement strand
GACTGAAGAACCTATTGATGATCCTGTTGAAGTTGTGGCAATAGGCGCGCATCCTGATGATGTTGAACTCGGGGTTGGAGGTACACTCGCAAAACTAGCTCATAGTGGTATAAGAACTGGAATAATTGATTTGACAACCGCTGAACCAACTCCCAAAAATGTGAAGTATCGTTCCCCTGATGACTTTGATCCTGATTACGCTGCTGAACGACTAGCTGAAGCTCAGGAGGCCGCTCGTGTTCTGGGGGTGGAAAGAATCACCTTAGATCTTCCAAATCGCAGACTTTTCGATGATTTTGAATCTCGATGCAAGGTTGCCACAATTTTCAGGAAATGGCGTCCAAAAATAGTAATAACTATGTACGGTAAAACTTTGATGGCATCACCAGACCATAATCAAGCCCAACTAATAACTGAATCAGCAATATTTTACTCTCGCCTCACAAAATGGGATAAATACTTTGAGAATTTACCAGTCCACCGTATCAATACACTGTTATATTTCCCAGTTCGTTTTATTGAATTACACCCGGAGGGATACACATCTTTTCTTATTGATATTACAAATTTTGTTGACTTGAAACAAGAAGCAATCTTATGTTACAAATCTCAGGGTTTCGTGCCGAGTCCAGGAAGCCAATCAACAGTATCTCCGTTTCCAGCGTTACTTTTAAGTTGGAATAGGAATCTTGGATCGCGTGTTGGGGTAGAATATGCAGAGCATCTTGTATCTCCTGTTCCTTTACGATGTGATGATTTCAGTCATTTCCTAAATGAATAAGACAGAGAATCCTTTCAAAGTCTGTTTTCCAGACTAGCTGCTTGTGTCATTATTTCTTCTTCTCTGTATAAGTTCTAATCCAAAGTATGTTGGAGCGCAAGGGTAAATTTTTTAATACTAGAAAGATCATTCGTTTCTAATAATTTTAAGTAAATAGATGGTGAATTAAGATGGTACATCCTAATGATATTCCGCTTTGGCCGGAAACAGTTCTCAAGACGATTGATTACCCAGAGATTCCTCTTTTTACAAACTTGGATAAAGCAGTAAAAGACTTCCCAGATAAGATTGCGCTCATCCTTGAAACAGGAAGCTTTGATAAGATTGGGAAAGTCACTTTTCGGGAACTTGGTGAGCTTTCAGACAAATTCTCAGCATTTCTTGCTGAAAAGGGCATAAAACCAGGAGACAAGGTTGGTGTATTCTTACCAAATATGATAGAGTTTGTTATTGCTTACTATGGAATTCTAAAAGTGGGTGGAGTCGTGGTTTCGTTAAATTTCCAATATCCACCAAGTGAACTAACAGGACAACTCCAACAGAGTGAAGCAAAAGGAATTATTTGTGCTGACATGATTAAACCAGGATCTCCACCAACCAAACCATATGAGACATGCAAGACTGTTCGAGATCAAGGAAATACCGAATTAGAATTCATTGTTGTAGCGTCAGTAAAACAATACCTATCAGGTATTAAAGGATTCTTGGGTAGTTTATTAGGAAAAATTAGTAAAAAAGATCCTCGAGACTTCTATATACACGACATTTTTAATAAGTATAATGCCTCAGATCGCCCTAAAGTTGACGTCAAACCTGATGATGTAGCTGTCATAATGTTCACTGGGGGCACGACAGGTACGCCAAAAGGGGCAATGTTGACCCATAAGAATCTTGTTTCTAATGTAGAACAGTGTTCTGTATGGATGCAACCTGCACCTGAAAGAGGTACGACAGTGGGTATAGGTTCACTGCCATTTTATCATAGCTATGGAGCAACCACAGCAATGAACTTGGGTGTTCAATATGGTGCTTTAGGAATATTAATGCTTGATCCTAGAGAAAATAATTTCAATCAAATCTTGTACCTACTCGATAAGTACAAAGTCCAAATATTTAATACAGTCCCTACGCTCTACATAGCCCTACTGAATCATCCTAAACTTAAAGATTACGATTTGAGTTCCATTTTGGTTAGTACAAGTGGTGCTGCTCCTCTACCATTAGCTGTTTTACAGGAATACGAAAAGCTCACAGGAGCAAACTTAGCAGAGGGATATGGTTTAACTGAGACATCTCCAGTTACCCATTCAAACCCTATGGCAGCAGCACCTGGACATGATCAACCCTTGAAGAAAGATGGGTCGATTGGTATTCCGTATCCAGATACAGATTGTATTATTGTCGATGTTGAGACGGGAACAAAAAAATTAGGAGTTAACGAAGAGGGTGAAATAGCAATTCATGGGCCTCAAGTGATGAAAGGGTACTACAAGAAACCAGAAGAAACAGAAGCGGTCATGAGAGAATTTGATGGTAAAAGATACTTTTTGACTGGAGATATCGGGAAGTATGATGAAGATTTCTATTTTTATGTTACTGATCGTAAAAAGGACATGATTGACGTTGGAGGCTTCAAAGCTTATCCTAGAGAAATCGAGGAAGTCCTAATTGCTCATCCGAAAATTTCGAACGCGGCTGTCATCGGAGTCTCCCATCCTAAAGTTGGTGAAACGGTCAAGGTGTTTGTTATTCCTAAGGCAGATGAAGAACTCTCTAAAGAAGAAGTCCTTGCATTTTGTAGGGAAAAACTGGTTAAATACAAACAACCTCACGATGAAAGGTACATTGAGTTTCGAACCGAGCTACCTATGACTCAAGTAGGAAAGGTTCTTCGCCGGTCCCTCCGAGAAGAAGAATTAAGCAAATAGTTTCAATAAAATTATTCTCAGATTATTATTGATTTCCCTCCCGTTGGTTTGACTTTCAATATATAATCGTTTACCTGAAAGATTACTGACATACCCGTGTCTCCTCCCGTGAATTCTGTTATTATTGGGATTTTTTCTTTTTTCAAGAGAGCTTTTGTCATTTTTGCGTTTTCCTTACCTATGCTCATAGTCAGTTTAGTGTATCCAAACATTTCAGCTCCCCCTATCATCTTAGCAACAAAACGTTTTCGTCTCGTTTTCCCAGATGCATTTTCCAATTGTTTAATCATTTCAGGAACAGCGATATCTGCAAATCTTGTTGGTCCGAATCGAGTTTTTCGCTCAGGATTTATCCGATCCTTTTCCTTAGATTGTGGTAACATTATATGACCCATGATGGCACATTTCTTTGGATTGGAATCATCTGGGTATAACACTAAGCCAATACAAGAACCAAGTGATGAAATTCTCAAGCGATCTCCTTCAAAACCTAGTTTGATTTGACCAATATCAACAAAATATTGTTGCTCACTATTTCCATCTCGGATTAAGTGAGGTTTTGTATTAATTGGTCTTTCCTCCATTTGTTAAGATCAGGATTTTATTAAATATATTGTGTGAATAGTGTACCAAGAAAGCGTTCTTTAGTCTCACTATGCGGAATCAAAATACATTCAGCTTTAATGTGACTATCATCTTCTGAATAGATATCGCATTCAATGAATATTACACTTGCGTCTCTTGAAAATTCTTTTAGTTCATAATCAAATAAAGAATCAAATGTTGCGATTCGTAATTTTGGGTGAGTCGGAATAGCATAATGCACATTCAGGAATAAATTCAAAGTAAAGATATACTTAATGAGAATTATTGATCCTATCTCTTTGATCATATCCATAAACATTGTGCTGAATTCCATTAAAGCCTCAATATCATCAGCTGGAGGTGATTTTTGACTAAGAATTTCTGATACTGTTTCTTTGTCAAACAATACCAAAACAGAATAGAATATCTCGGTTGTATTGCTAGCAGAAGAAATTGCAATTTGGGTCTCAGAAGGAAATCGAGACTTCAATATGTCTGGTATCGATTCAATTGTAACCATATTAACAGATGGCACTTTCATAAATATTGGCCTTTCAAGAACCTCAGAAAGAGCACTAGCGGCATGTCCCGCCCCCATTGTCCCAACTTCTTTTAAAGCATCTTTTTGAAGTTCAGATAATTCATCTAGACTTTTTTCAGTAGATTTAGACATAAAATCTCACATTCATGATTTTATTCGATTCATAATATCATTTAACTATTCTTATTTCCAAATAATGCTATCCTCTCGATGAAACTTTTCTAAAAAATTTTTGTTAGAGTCTTTCCATGTATTCTTCTAGTTGTTGTAATGATGGTAAAGAAGCTTGTGCTCCCATACCTTGAATTTTAAGGGCAGCTGTAGCTTGTCCTTGTTTAATTGATTGATCCAATGATCTACCTAATAGAAAACCCGTGATGAAGCCAGCATTAAAGGCGTCTCCTGCCCCCGTTGTATCAACTACATTTTCAACTTGGTAGGCTGGATGTGATTCCTGTTTTTCTTCAGTTGTCAAAAGAACTCCATTTTCTCCTAGAGTCATTATTATTACACTAGGACCATAATCTAGAAATTTCAACGAAGCTTTGCTGGGATTTGTTATCTTAGTAAATTCATATGCTCCAAGTCTGTTTGGTAAAAGAAAATCAACATACTCCAATAACATGTGGATTTTGTCGGGATAATCTCTTACTACTTGAGCTTCTAAATCCAAACTAATAGTCAAACCGTTACGTTTAGCAAGTTTTATAGCCTCATAGGCTGTTTCAAAGTTAATAGCTGTTAAATGAAGGTGTTTACTTGTCTGAATTAGATCAGCTTGAATTAATTCCTTGTGTGGTAGTGTTATGCGCATGTGTTCGGATTGGAGAATTGCTTTTTCTCCTATTTCTGAAACCATCACAATGTTTACTGGTGTCTGACACTGTTCCTTGGTGGAAAGAAATCTGTCATCTACTCCCTCTTGTAATAATCTTTCTCGCAAATAATTTCCCTCAGCATCGTTACCTATAGCACCAATAAAGGCAACACGTAAGCCCTGTCGTGCCACGCCTACACAAAAATTAGCAGTCACTCCTCCTGCTTGTTTTTCACTATGAACGACATAAATTTTTTCATCTGGTTTCGGGAAGTGGGGAATTTTTAGTAGAACGTCAACAACTATTTCACCTAAGCCTATTACATCGAAAATTGTCTCTTTTTCCTTCTTCATATTGACGTCAATCTTAGCCTTAATTAATTCAGTAGCCAAATTAAGCCACTCCTCTGAAATTATTCTATTGAGGCATGTGCTTCAAGTATATCTGCCTCTGTCTTACCTAATTTATTCATTATTTCTCTCGTAATAGAATCCAAAACAACTAAAGCAGTAATATCGAACAAAGAAGTAAAAGGAGCTAGGGCTTCTTGTTTAGTAGCTTTTGTTTGACCTTCAACTAAAATAGTGTGGTCAGCAAGCTTACTAATCGTTGAATCGGGATTAGCTGAGAGCAGAATCACTTTTCCACCAATTTTTTTTGCCCCATCAGTGATTGCTCGTGGAGATAAAGTTTCACCTGAACCACTCACAACAACCAAACAATCATCAGCATTAAAAACAGGAGTAATCGTCTCGGATACATAAAATGATTGCAGATTAAGATGCATCAATCGTTGAGCAAACATCCTGCCTACCATTCCTGATCTTCCAGCCCCGTAAACAAAGATTTTTTCAGAGGATAAAATAGCATTAACAATTTTTTCAATCGTTTGTTGTTTAGCTGATGAGGAATAGTACTTTTCTAAATGTTGAATTATCTCTTTCATAGTTTGGAGAAAAAAACTCATCTTTCTCTACCTTTTCCCGCTTTCTCTAATGAATGGATCTAACCTAGTATATGGGTACTTACACACTTAATATCTTTTACCAAGAAGATCTTTGACCCCCATTTTCATCAGCTATCTCTATTTCTTCAATATATATTATTCTCAATCCCCTGAACTCACGGTCGTCTTCTAAGGACATCTTCGCAATATGATCTATCCTCTTCTGTGCCTTATCTTTAGAATCAAATTTCTCTATTGTGTGGAATTCTTTACAATCACCGCTTCCTCTTTCCTGTAAAGCATAATATCTTTGATTCAATTCACTAATTTCAATTTTTCGAGTTTTTAAGCTACTGATTGTCCTTTTCATGGATTATCCACTTCCTAACGTTTCCAGACAATCAGATTATGAGGTTTAAAATATCTTTTCATAATAATAAAAAGAAAATTTAAGATTTTATTGATTTTTCTTTGAAATATGCAGAAATTCAAATTAATTGTGTTTCTCTTAAGACTATCAATCAATAAACTAAGGTAATTTCACAATGAGCTCCAATATTGATCCTGTTGATTTCAGAGGAACTAAAATCAATCAAGTAGAAGTAGATATTATAAAAAAGTTAGAAGAGAAATTTGGGTTCATAATACCTATTATTGACAAAGTAGAAGGGAATTCAATTGGATTCGTAGTTAAGAATACTAATATTGTTGAATTGGGTTTGTATAAGAAAAAAATCGAAGAATTTCCTGAAGAAATTAATGAATTGAATGAATTGAAATCATTAGAGCTAATGGATAATGAAATAACTCAAATTCCAGACAGTATACAAAGATTAAAAAAATTAGAGAACTTGAATTTACATGGGAATAGATTGAAAATCTTACCTGATATAATTGGTAAGCTGACAAATTTAACATATTTAAGTCTTGGATCAAATTTAATTGATCATCTGCCAGAGGGAATAGCTGGTTTAATACACCTTAAAACATTGATTTTGACAAGTAATAAGCTCAAGAGATTACCTGATTCCATATGTAATCTATCTTCACTTCAGTATCTTTATCTGCATAACAATGAAATAATAGAATTACCAGATAACTTTGGCAAACTCTCTGCTATGATACAATTATATTTAAGTAAAAATAAATTGAAAACTATTCCTGATAGTATTAATGGAATGAATCAATTAAAACGAATACATCTTGAAGAAAATCAATTAGTTTCTCTGCCTAATATTGACAATTTGAAGAATTTAGAAGCTCTGTGGCTTGAAAACAACGATTTAAAATACCTACCTGATGGTTTATGTAACCTTAAAAAATTAGTCAGACTAATACTTGCATTTAATGAGCTAGAAAAATTACCTGAGTGTTTTGGAGATTTACAGTCTTTAAAAGAACTAATTGTAAGTGGAAATAATTTGAAAGCATTACCAAATTCTATAGTTAATATTGGAACGATTAAAATGTTGTATTTGGAAGACAATCCACTAATTGAGTTTTCCTCAAGCGTGTCAACATGGTTATCTGGTATTAAAATGCTTGGAGGAGTTGTTTCTCGTTGAATTACTTGATTTAATTTTTAATTCTTCTCATTTTTGTCTTTAGAGACTTAAAAATTCTCAATAAAGAAAATTAGAAGAGAAAGAAGAGTGAAAATCATTGAGAGACTTCGTCAAGCGTGTATTTTACGACAGAAGTTTAAAACCCCCAATAATATCAATGAAGTTATTCAAGTACATGAAGAGAAGTAGGGAATTTTTCTGAAAAGATGACTTAGAATAAGGATTAAAGGAACAGCTGTCAAAGAAACAATGCTGAAATTTATTAGTGCCAGAAAATTAACTTGGAGAAATTTTATTAGTGTTTTTCTTCTCGGCTTCCTTTAGAATTTTCTGAGATGAACGAAGATGATGTTTTATTGTTGCTTTATCGTATGACGGAGAGGGGGAAGATAAGAGTTGCATAACTCCTGAAATACGGTAATCATTTCTTTGTAATGTATCAATCATTTCCCTGTCAATTGAAGGGCAAAGGAAAGTGAAATGGATAACATCTTCGAATGAAAAAACATACCGTTTCCAAAGATCAGAGCCTTGCGATAGGTGTTCAATGGTATTTTTTCTCACTTTTTTCCAATTTGAAGAGATTCCTTTTCTCATCTGATCCAGAAGAAAATCCAGTTTATGCTCTTCTGTAATCATTGTTCTGAGGGATGAGACTATAGCCATTGGATAGTAAATCATATCTTCTTGAAAAGAGTAATATTCTCTTATAGTCGTAGGACTAAGAGTAAAAGGCATCAAAATGAAAAAACCTCGGACTAATCCTAGAACATCTCCTGTGGTCTTTTCTTCAGCCCATATTGTGAATAATCGGGCGCTACGTGGATCAATATCAGGAATTTCCTCTGCCCAACCATGTACATTGGTGAAATCAACACCCCAATCGCCAAATTGTTCAAACAAACTTGAAGAATCAATATCACGAGTTGGAAAAAATTTTTCTGATACACTTTTGAGATCAAATTCATTCAACCGATCGACTTCTAAAGCATTTTTTCGTCCATTGTGAATTATCACATTCAATCCTTGGTCAATTTTTCTCACAGTCATTACCACCCATTATGATTCCTTATAATTCAATTACAAACAAAAAAATATCGAATTTCAAACCTATGATGAATTTTTAACTTGTTTCTATTATCTTTCCACTTTTCGTTGGTTTAACTAAAAATATTTCAAGATTGACTTTATCCAACATTGGTTAAGACAGGTTTTCAATAATAGGTTTTTGAAGTTCTTTTTATTACTATAGATTATCTTTTACTTAAACGGCCCATTTAAATTTCAAACCTAATGATTATTGAGGATGATAATTGAGGAGTTAGCAAGAAGTTCTCTTCCCCAATATTTCTGGTGAGGACTTCTTTTCTCACCAAATAAGGCAAACATTTAAAAACATGAAATGTGTGAAATTAAAATCATTTTACAGTGAGTGAATTCTAATATGTGTAAGAATAAACAAATTTCTGTTACTCTGTTGATTACTTTTCTTTGTCTTAATTTTATATTGCCATTAAATTTGTCTATGGCAAGTACAGTGTGGTCTGATGACTTCTCGGATGGAAATACTGATGGTTGGATTATTGGAGGATTGAATCATTCGGTTGGAGGAGCTGTGAGTCCTTGGGAAGGTAATATGTCCTTAATAGATAATATGTTAACCAGTGGTGAGGATTTTGGTCCTCCAGGGTGGGAGGGGTATCACCTCTATAGTTGGGCAAGTCATCCAAGTGAAGTAGAGGTCGGAACCTGGCAATTTGCTCTTGATCTAACCAATCCTTCAGCTGTCGGTGGGGGAGTAAATTTCATTTCAAATAGCGGAAATGACCCAGGTTGGCCATGGGTTCTGTATGCGTACCAAATTAGGGTAAACATTTTAGCATTTCAATCGCTCTATGATGATATTCCTGGTGCCAGGGGATTCTTTTTAATGGAGGCAGCTAATGCCCCCTCATACGATGTTCAACATACTATAGATAACTGTGCTTATGACGGACCAGGTTTATACAGGTTTATAATAACACGCGATTCAACGGGATTTATCGATGTCTACATAAATGAGTCCTTAAAAATGGCTGGCCGTGGAACAGATGTTATCCCTGCCAAAAAATTCGAATTTGTCTATGGTGGAAGGGTTGGGGTGGGTAATATTTCTGTAAGCGATACCATCGATTTTGATAAGGCTCCTCCACATTTAAATGCTCCTATCCCTTTACACACCGTTGAGGAAGGGCAGAACTATCAATTGCCCATTAATGTGTCCGATCCTTCTGGAATTGATCACTGGTGGCTGGAAACGGATGAGTATGACAATGATTTATTCACCATTGATCAGAATGGTGTGATTAGGAATGATACTGTCTTAATTCAGAAAAAGTATAATCTTGCCTTCTCTGTTAATGACACTCAAGGATTTACACTGAAACAATACTTTAATTTCAGGGTCGTGACACCCACAACCCCTTCAGATACCACCACTGAAACCACAACGACCACTAAAACAGCAAGTATTATGAGCCTAGCTTTTATCACAATCCTTTCATTAGTCATTGTTGTACATTTCAAGAAGAGAAAATAATAGTCCAGCTAAAAAATCCAGTAAACTGAATCTATTTTTCTGTTCTTTCAATTATATTTTCTGTGGCTTTTCGTGCTTTTTCCTTAATTTGTTCAGAGTCAATAGTTGGGAACTTACCTTCATGATATAATATCTCACCGTCAACGATGGTCATAACCACATTTTCACGGCCGATCGCGTACGTTAAATGACTAACAGGATTGATTATGGGAGTAGTAGGAATAGAATCTAAATTTATAATTGTTAGATCAGCGGAGGTTCCCTTAGTTAGAGTGCCCGAATACACACCTTTTGGAAATAATTGAGAAGCATTTGTTGTTGCCATTCGAATCACCTCATGAGAAGGCGTAAGGGTAGGATCCCTTTGAATTCCTTTATGAATTATGACTTCCATCGCCATTTCTTCAATCATATCAAGTTTGTTATTACTAGCCTGTCCATCGGTACCTAAGCATACATTAACTTTTGATTTGATGAGTTCTGGGATATTTGCTATTCCTGCACCGATTTTTAGATTACTCTTTGGACAGTGAAGTACAAAATTCTGGTTTTTTTGCAGTATTTTCCTTTCTTTTTGTGTTAGGAAAATACAATGAGCTGCTCCCCTGATAACATCAAGGACTCCTAATTCCTCCATATGCTCGATGGGCCGTTTTCCCACTTTCTTTATTGAAGTTTCGATTTCATATTCAGTTTCATGAAAATGAGTGTGTAATGTAGTTTCCCTATTTCTAGCTTCATCAGCTAGACGTAAAAACCACTCGTCGTCAACTGTGTACGGTGCATGTGGGCCAAATCCAATCCATAACCGATTATTTTTCCCATTCCACTGATCAAAGGTTTTTAATGCATGTTTAAAAGCCTCATCCATTGAATTTGCTTCAGGGTTTCCATCATAAAAGATACTGGGAGAGAGAACAGCTTTAATTCCTGTTTCATGGACCGCTTTAGCCATTTGATTGGAGTAGAAGTATTGATCATTGAACCCAACAGTACCACATGCGAGCATTTCAGCGATTCCTAACATCGTTCCCCAATAGGCATCTTTAGCACTCATATTGGGTTCATATTTCCAAATATATTCTAACCACTCCTGGAGAGTTCGATCATCATTCAGGCCTCGTAAAAGTACTTCAGGTAGATGCGTATGGGCATTAACTAAACCTGGGACAATAATTCCAAGGGGATAATCATAACGGTCATGACCTGAAGTGACTGCTTTAGGATCGGATTTTTTCCCAGAGAATGTGATTTTAGTACCTTCAATGATAATTCTACCGTTTTCAATGATTCTATTTTCATGAGGATAATAGATCCAACGACTGTCAAGTGCAATATCCAATGATTTCACCTATTAGATTGCGGAAGTGTATTGATATCTTTTAACATTCATAACATGAAGACAAGATTTAAAGATAAATAGATTGGATATTCCTCGAAAATTGAGGAAAAAAACATTCTGTATTTGTTTTATTTGATTCTTGAAGTGAATGCTTTATAAACTGAATAATAAACTACCTTATTTAGAAGTTAGAATAGAAGTTAGAAGTAGTGGGGACTCATTCGGAGAAAAGCTACTCTTTTACTTATCATTAGAACTTAACACATTACCATTAAGATAATAAATTTAACATTGGAATTTTTATGATCAGTCCTACAGCATTTGAACAACTAGGTATCATAGAACCCATTCTACGGGTTTGTAATGAAGAAAGATTTGTTCAACCAACCGAAATACAAGAAAAAGCGCTTCCTCCAGTAATTGCAGGCAAAGATGTCATTGGGGAAGCAGCCACTGG
>JAEOTU010000061.1 GCA_016839665.1 Candidatus Hodarchaeota archaeon | reverse complement strand
GGCATTTCAGCTGCAGCATAAACGAGTTTTACAAGTTGAGATATTTTCTCGTAAGTAATGTTCGTTAACCCCGTGTCCTCAAAAATCATCCCAAAACCAAGTTTATCGCCATCTGGTTCGGCTGGGGTCATTTGTTCTCCTGGTTTTAATTTTTCCACATACCAAGGTTCTGAATATTGATTTGGAAGAACTTGATGGACATCAAAGTCGTTAGGGACTCGTTCCACATATCCCGCCCCGGGAAAATATAACCACTTATAAGGACTATAAGATCCACCAGGAACTTTTTCACGGTTTTGATATTCAATTTGTAAAGTAGGGTTAGCTGCGGCATTTGGGCCTGTAATATCGAGAGTATAATCGAGATAGGGCATGTTCGCGAATAAATCATAGGTAACTAAGCCATAAACCCCTGGTTTCGAGCCCCATTGTGATGCGGGTTTACCATAGGGAGCAGTTGATTGCATTTGGATTTGAGCTCTAACTGGTCCTTGTATAATCCGATTTAGGAAGAAAGGATTTTTACTAGCATAATCATTCAATTCTACGAACTGTTCAATCGTAGCAAAACGTGCCCACTTCCACGCCTCCCCGTCCTCGGCGAATCGTTGCTTTACTGCATCCCATCGAACCTTTCCCTTCTCATCAAGAACTGAGAGCTCATACATACCACCAGAGCTCCAAGCGGCCTCCACAAGTGCACACGCCTGTATCTTACTATTCTCAATGTAATACACCTCATCCCCGAGCATGTCTGTCCCAAAATATTCAGCTACTTGCTCCTTTTTGGTATATTCGTAGACTGTACAGGCATCATTAAACACAGGATCAGGTAAATCTAATTCCTGTGTTCCAAAATAAACATTAAATGTTGTGCTTTGCCCATTTGTTAGATTGAGTGTTTCAGGGAGTTGAAACAACAACTCGTCTTTTTCAGAATAACCAGTTTGACCATCCACGTCATCTACCTGACTGGGTACTGCTGAATCATCATGAAAAACGTAAGCTGCTGACCATTTAATGTCATCTGAAGTATCTGGAGTGTTTTTCCCAAAAGGATCAACTGACGTTGGGAATTCAGCTGCAAGTGTAGATAGATTAATTATTATGGGTGTATTTCCAGGAAGATTATAACCCGTTGGAGCTGTTATTTGAATATCTACCTTATAAAACACTTCTTGGGCAATTTTAAAAGGAGTATGGGAATTAAGTGAAGGTATTGCAGATGTATCAATTGCAACAGAATTATTGATTTGAAATGATAATAGGGAAATAAATAATGCTAGTATTATCCAGGCTTTGGCCTTTTTCATTTGAATTCAACCTCATTATTTTTTTAGTGATGAAGTTAATTAGGTGAATGATTTAAAAATTTATTTCCATTGAGATTTGTATACTGAATTTACTTTATAACTTGACTATCTAAACAGAGTAAACTGAAGAAAGTTATTATCAAACCAACTAAAACCGTTTAATAATAACATCAATCTTGAAGGAACGATCAGATAATCATTTTAACCTTGGTAATCAGGGAAAAAAAATGGTAGATTCCTATTCCGATATGCTACTTGTACCATTTGCTAAATATCTGACAAAATATGTTAAAGAATGGAAGCTTTCAGATTTAGGGGCAAGTATTCTCATTCCAAAAGAAAAATATCACTTTAATTCTATTCTCTTCAGACCAAAACGTCTGTCTTTTGCTGTTGATAAATCATGGGAATTCATTGCTTCTGTTCCTATAATAGAGAGTAACGACTTTTCTGAAAGTCACGTTTCACTGTTCCAGCATTTGAAAGGAATTGAGTGTGAGACTTCTCGAAAAGGACTACTCAGGAAAAGATTTCTGATGATTACAAGTCCAATTCTAATGCAGTTACAGAATGAAATCCCTGGTTTAAGGATTGATGATTCTTTAATAGAAGTTCTTAATCAAGATGATTCTTTTCAAAAACTTCTTTCAACTATTACTCCAGATAATTTGTCTATTAAACTCTTTTCACAACCAATTGCGACTCGTAATCTGAAGGAATATTGTAGAGAATTTCGTGATATTTATCAGAATCCACAGGAAATTATTTGGAATATCAGTGTTGAGAAATACCTTGAATCAATTGTTTCAAAAGGAAAATATACTACAATATTGGATTCAATTGTTGAAATTCTCGATGTAGTTTCCTTACATTTACAAAGAGTCACACAAATTATTGAGAGAAGAGTCTAAACTCGTTCAAAAAGGTAGAGCAATAGTATTCATGATTAGAGAGATAAATGTTGCCAATGAGATTACAATTCCTAAACCAGCACCTAGGCCTGCTACAATAATTGCTCTATCAGAATCCCAATTCTCCATTCTACCTTTGAGTACTTTTGCAAATAATGCCCCCAGAAATGTTGTGAAAGCATAAGGAATCGCAGATAGCTCGGTCATACCAACAGCTATAGAAATGACTGATATGGGAATGGGTGTTCCCCATTCAATAATATAGAGAAGAAGTGCAATTATGAATGTTAAACCCAAGACGACTGGATTCAAAATAACTGTTGGTTCAGTGACGAAAGCAACTGTTCGGCCTACATCTAAGGTCCAAAATGGAACAGGGAAAATTACAGAGGGTACTTGTGCGATAGAAAGCAACGCAGAGACCCAGAACATACCAGCAGTCCACGCAACCAATGAAGCTAATAAATGTGCTTTTATTAAACTCCCCCTTTTTGTATAAGTCAAATCAGATGTTTTAAATGTAGCAGCCCAGCTAGCTCCACCTGGTGATATGACTAATGTCGGTACAAACCATATCTGAGCACCTCGAGGGACATCTGCAATAACAAAAGCTGATTCCTTTACATAGCGAATATTCGGAAAATTGGCAGTTATACCCAATGCGTAGGCCATAGCAAGAGAAGAGACAAAACTCCAGCCAACCGTTAAAATAAGTAAGATCACGATTAATTGTAGAGAAAGGTCAGGAATAATTAATGCTGCTGCGATTACTGAACCTACTGTTCCTAACAAGAAAAAGCTAAGTAATATACTTAATCGAGGCGTACCTCCCTCTATTTCCTCTCCCCTCCCTTGACTCAATTTCCTTAGGTCTTTAATTGTTGTTACAAAGATTCTTGGATTACGTAAGACTGGGATTAAAGAGGCACTAATCAATAATCCTATGCTCCAAGGAAGCCAAAAGTCCAAGTAGGAGGTATTAAATGTGTCAAGAAGTGACATACCTTTTTCCCAACGAGGAAGTAGCCCATTAGCAACCAATATCGGATTGATGATTAGACTTACAAGAACAGATCCAATTAAGATGCTTACTACTACATTCATTGGCAAAATAAATCCAGTTGCAAAAGCAATAGGATCTGTTGCTATACCAAAAGAAGCACCTGGCAATATTCCTTCAATGACTGGATTTAAATCAAGCCAAGGTATGGGAATAATAGTGAGTCCCACTACTAACGGAAAAAAATAAAGAATGAATCCTACTAAGCTTGCAATAATCGCACTCACAGAGAAGATCTGTAATTTTCTTTTGTCCTCCCATGTTAAACTCTTAGCTCTCTCTGCTTCTACTTCTGCTGTTGGAAATGGTAGAACTTCGACTTTGGTATAAAGGTAATTGAATACTATTCCCAATGAAATATCTGAAGCTTTTGCTAGTAATGCACTCAATACCATTAAAGCTAAGGGAAGCAAGAACAATGGATTAAGTACTGTCTGTACTGGACCGAAATAATCAGGTGCAAACCAATCAGGAATTAACTCAGTAAGTGAAGTCCCATTAATCAAAGCTGCATTTGTGATAGGGTGGTGTTTGAGAAAGTAATTGTAAACTAAAGCAACAATCATCTCCATCCCTAGTGCTGTGCTTGTAACATTAATCATGATAAATACTTCTTGTTTTGAGAGCGGATTATCAGCCATTTTAGCTAATACTGCAAAAAGGACAATCGTAGTATTTAGAACAGCTCCAATAAACCAGTTATTTGTCACAAAATAGAGGTATATAGCTGAAGGTTGTATAATTAAAGCGGAGTATACGATCGCTAGACCAACACGCCAAGTCATTCCTGATTGAAAAGATTCTTCAGGAAGAGCATTATCGTCTACAACGGGCGGAAATTCGTCATTTATTGTCATTCTAATAGCCTCCTTACTTCATTTGTTTAGTTTTAAACTGGTCAGCTTTGGCTGCTTTTTCTTCCTTTGGAAGATTTCTCCAAATAAGCATTTGCTTTCTAATAGTATCGACAAATCGTCTAACAGAAGACTCCCATGCGGATAATATTCCTTCCAAACGAACGAGATTGATTTCAAAGACCCAGCGAAATTTTATTTCATCAAGATACGAAAACAAGTCTACAGTCTGTTTTAGTCCCATATCGAAAGGAGCCAATGTAACTGTAGCTGTTAGATGTTTTTCTTTTCTACCTATCGAAGTCTCCTTAACTCTGATATCTTGAGCGAAAAATGCCCCACCAACGCTTTCTGATTCATATATTTCAAAGAATTCACGTAAAAACTCAATTGTTCCTTCAGCTTCTTGTTCTGTTGCAGCAACAAAGGGTATTGGTAAACTCCATCTCTTTCCATCCTCATCTGGCGCTGTTACCAATTCCCACGACCTCTTCACTGAAGGTACGGACATTTTAGCTGATATCCGTAATGGATAGATTGTACTCAAAAGGATACCTAATATCCCGAACCCTAATGCATTTACCACTGAGCCAGAGGAGTAATTAATCGCTAAGGATTCAGGAAATAATCCAATTGCTGAAAGTACTACTGCAGATGTTATTCCCCCTAAATACCCCAGCACTGAACCTATAACAGCATAAACGAGAAATTCCGCAAGAAAAAGTCCCGCAATATGGACTGGAGCGAGACCCAATGATGTAAATGTGGCTATTTCTTTTTTGGATTCGTACACAGTACTTACTGAGGTGTTAATCATCAATAAAATTGCAATTGCAAGTGGTATTCCAAGCTCCACAAATCCTTGACCGAGATTTTGTATGACCCTTTTATGTATGGTTACTTCACCATTGTATCCTGCTCTGATTTCAAGATATCTTCCATAAGTGGAAGAGGTTGTCTCTGCAATTTCTTTTGATGTTTCTTGGTCTGCAATTAAAGAAATTGAATAGAGAGATGCACCATAATTTTTCGCCGTTTCTGCTGGAAGAATAAATATCTGGTTCGTTTTTATGTGGACATTTGGTGAAGGCGCTCGGTTGTTCTTTGGAGTTATTTCTTCATTATCAAAATCTTTTAGATCATCAAATGTGGCATTATCAACTATACCAACGACTGTAAACTTAGATCCAGCCCAAATTACAGTGTCATTTACAGTGATGTCCATTTCATTTGCTGAATAGTCAGAAACAATACATTCCATACTAGTGGAACTACTAAACCATCTTCCACCAGCAAAAAGAGTTTCATTAACATCAAGGAATATAGGTTCTTCAGGTGTTAAACCTAATACTGCCTCACCCTCCCAGCTTTTTGAGGATTTTTCAGAAGTGACATTAAGATATCCGTTTTGTTCGGGTGTTGGAGGATATAACCACCATCTAGATGATAATTGAGTTTCATTACCATATCTGATTTCCATATTTTCTAGTAAATGCTCAGATAACGGAGCAGCCCAGTCTTTAGTTTTAAAGAATACCCCATTGTAAGGTGTGGGGGCTTCAACTCCACGTGAAAAAACACCAACTTGAGTACTAGCAGATGTAAATAGAGTTAAAGAAAAAGTGATCAGAACGATACCAGAAAGGGCAATAACAGTCCGTCCTTTTCGTTTTTTCATTCGAGAAATACCCGTACTCATGGCAATGAGGATGGTACTGGTTCTACTAGTATCAGCGAAATGAGATCCGATCATCTTGATCCTTAAACTTTTGAGAAAGTCATAACCTTCCAAATAAATCATATATAGTGCTGGAAATACAAAAATAAACGCGATTATCCCAATAATAATCATACCAATGTTGGCTGACAAGTGGAGTCCAGGATGGATGATATAGAAGAATCCTAACGTTATCCCATATATCAAACCTGTTGAAATAATTCTCTTGGCACCAGATTCAAAATTAAAGAGTAATGACGACAATGCAAATGAGAATGGTAATAATAGTAGTGCAAAAAAAATCGTTGTCGTTGTTCCATCTTCTATTACGTTCCGTGCTTGCCTAAAAGCATCATACGACCAAGTTTGGACTTCTTGAATTATAACTATTGAGCTTGAATATTCAAAGCTATCTTTTAGTAAATTAGCAGTAATAATGAGGGTTGATGCACGTTGAGAGGTGTCATCAACTAATGCGTCAAAGATGTTATAGGTTGAGTACAAGTCAACATAGGTTTCTGTCATTGATAGCAAGTCTTTTGATGTAATGAATGCTGAAATTCCAAGATTCTTAAATTCACCTTGATTAACTTGAAAACCTGTTCCCTTCAATGTCTCTTGACTAGAATTCGTTGCATAAATAGCTAGCACTTTATCAGGTAGTTGTCCTACCATTACAGAGGGGGATTTCGGAGAGAGAAAAACTAAACTAACAGATTTAGTACCAACATGACCAGATGAGAAAAATGAAGTTCTAGTTTCTGGATCAAAAATATCGTAATCTAGCAAATCAGCAGCAGGCGCTTGAGTATAAGGATGTAACACTCCAAAGAGGCAAATCGTGCCGCAATCAAAAACTGTTGGATTAATTGTTATTGTTTTGCTTGTCAATGTGCCTGAACGTTTGAAAAATTGGCCTCGTGAACCTAAATTAATAGCCTTAATGAGATTACCTTCAGAACTAAAAGAATAAGCTTCCACTACAAAATCTAACGCATAATCAGGTTGGGATGAAGACACGCCCCGAACTTGATAATAACCTTCATCATTAGTCTTTGTAATGTAAACAAACTCTCCTGAACTTCCACTCCTTGCATCAAAAGAAGTAACTCTTATGAGGGTGTCTGGAACATTGGAAAGCCAGGCTGCTGTTTCATTATACTCTTTACAATAACCTTCGATGTCTGCAAATCCAACATGTGATTTGTGCTTTAAATTAAAATCTGCATGTGCTAGATCTAAGAAATTATCTAGAGTTTGCTCGTTAACGATCTGTACAAGGGCACATATCGAATAAACTACTTGTGACTTCAAATGTTCTAATTGCAAAGTACTCGGTAAATCCAAGGGAGTGTTAAACCGTAACCGATGGGTTTCAGCTGTAAATAGAGATAATCCAATAACATTACTTGCTACAAATGGTTCCTGGTCCCCCAAGAATGATATTGGGGCAATATCCTCGAAAGTTTGAGGATTAATGAAAGACTCTACTTCAAATGAATACCCAGTGTCCTCACGAATCTCTGCTGCATAATTAAGTAAGAATCCCACTCCAACATCTTTCATTCGGTTTTCCAAATTATTTACTGAAGTAAATTGCAATTTAAACTTGTATAAATATCCATAAGGATTTATTCCAATCTTGTTGTTCGATGCAGAGAGATCAAGAGAAAGAAAAAGCTTGATTCCAGAGTCTATATTCAATAACTTAAAATTTTGATGGACAAATTCCCTTGCTCCTGCTGCAGCTTGATTATGGCCAGAAAGGGCCAAGAACATGATTGTTTTCTGTGGAACAACATCATTATCTTTCATCGCACGAATAAGTTCCAACAAAGTAGCTATTCCACAAGTTTCGTCGGCACCAGGAGACATGGAAGGGACAACTGAAGATGAATCAAAGTGAGCGGAAATTATTATGATGTCGTCATTTTCTCCAGGTAATAACCCCATAACATTTTTCGCATCAATGGAAACCCAATCTACATTGGAGTATAGAGTAACAGTTTGATTATTCTGCTGAGATAATTGCTTTACATAACTTCCAGTAGTTTTATTAGAGATGTAGACCCGAGGAAAATTAAGTGGAATATCGATTGATTTTTCTGCCGCTTCAAACCGATTAGTGTCATTTGGAGCAAGGAAAATTACTCCTTTCGCACCTAAACTAGCTACATTTATCCAATTGTCCTGTGTATTAAATTCTAGAACAACAATGGAGCCCTCGATTTCTTTTCCATCAAGATCGGCATAGGAACCTGAAGCGCCATAAATTAATGATCCAGATATTCCAGTAGAAGGGGTTTTACACGTATGAACCGAGTTTGGTACTAAAGCATAAGCTGTGATATTTTGTCCAGTGATCTCCAATTTCGTTTCGTTTTCTAATGGCACTAAGAGAGGATAAGTTATAGTAGAAATATTTTCTAATCCTTGACTATTAAAAAAATCTTGAATATAGTCAATTGATTTTTCATACCCAGGATATCCTGTTACACGACTCCCAAAACTAGAGAAATTCTCGATATGACTATAGATATTTGGAAAATATGTTTCGTTAATCTGATCACTTAAAGCTTCAAAATCAACTGATTCTTGCGAAAGTGTTAACAGTGTTTCCTTAATAGGTGATGAGTTAAGACCACTATTAAGATCGTCCTCGTTATTAACCATAAATTCTACTTGCTTAAATGATAAAAGGGTTATAGAGGACAAGAACAATAAAAAAAAAAAGAGAGTGTAACTTTTTTATTAACCACCATTAGACACCTGGATTATTTTTTGATCAAAGTATTTACAATGAAAATAACTATTGAAACAATCATGAGAAACCAAATCACCAGAGTTAGGAGATAGTAAATATCTTCTATAATTCCTGCGAATAGAAATGGGAAGAGAGTTGGAATCATGATCACCACAAGGGTGTAACCCCATATACCAGCTGTTCCAATAAGATAACCCACAGCTGCAGGTAAAAGATATGAGGTATAAGCTTTTGTTCCTCCAACTCTTACAACTAGAAATTTGATAACATAAGCGATTAACATTGGTAACCACCAGTACGGACCACGAAGACTAAGGAGAATTGGAGCTACTACGGGGTTTAATGGTAACCAAGGTCTACTTAAACGAATAATGTTGAGACCGATAGCAAATACAGCACCCATAATTACTTGTCCCCAGATTTCAATTCCATAACTTTGATGGTCCCAAAATCCTCCAGTGACTAATGTCAAAGATGATTCGCTGTAATCAAAATTGTGTCCAGCCTCACCAGACCATTCATTGGCCAGCCCATACGAATATGCGAAAATTGGCCAAATAATTAAACACAACAAAATAATTGATATAATTCCGATACTATGGGCAATAAAGATATCTCTTGTTCGGGTATTTGTTACTCTTGCTATATTATAAGATTCTAATGAGGATACAGCAGGAGTGGCAGCAGCAGCATCCCGTTGAAAAAACTGAGTCCACATAGAAGTAATATAAAATCCAGGAGTTTGGGCATTTTCTTCCCCTATTACCAATCTGACTGTATGCATACCATGCAGGTGAAGATAGCCAGGGTGACCAATTCCCATTCCAGCTGTTTCTGCTCGAAGTCTTGCTCCAGCTATATATCCGAAAATCAAGAATACAACAATGTAAATAGCACCTAGAAGGTATCTAGGGAGTAGAGCAAGATCTAACGGATCGGTCATTAGCATACTAAGGAATAAGCTTGAGAAAAATATGAAAGCACAAACCCCAAGTCCAATCCACGCAGTCCGGTAGCTTATTGGCTCACCGCTTTCATCAATAATAGATGGATCCCATATTGCTTTGATACTTCTGACTAAATATCGTCGTTGGAGAATAATCGCCCAAATTGCTACTCCAAACAACATTCCAAATTCACCGAAGGCAAAAAGGGATATTCCACCAACACGTGCAAAACCTAGATCAATGTAAGGAGGAGAAGCAACGACTGTGGGAGGGTCAATTATACCAAATTCTGTTTCGAAAATTGGAATCAGAACCCAGAAGAGTACATAAAATATAAGTCCTGATAGTAGTACATTTAATGATACTAATAAGAATACTGCTATCATCACTGGTTCTGGACGAGCTTCTAAATATGCATTTGGCAGTAAGGCGCTTAATCCAAATTCTTTACCAAAATCGATTGTTATTGACCACGCTCTTCCAGGCACAATCCCGAAAACCATGTCCTTAAATGGATCTATCTGGTGTACAACTCTTAAAAATTCAAGTGATGACCAAAATATCGCAATCAGTGAACCTATTGCTAGCCAAAGGTATCTCTTCTTTTTTTCTTCTGGTAATGCTAATGGAGATTCTAATAGTTCTTGGACTGGCTGAGCTAATGGAAAAGCTAGTCTTTCAACATCTACCCATGGTTTTCTAAAAATTTGGATTAAGAATAGACACATGAATGCCCAAGCAATACAAGTTATTCCCCAGAATGCTAATGGGATTAACCACTCACCAATGTTAGGAAAAGCTCCCCCTGTATAAGCACGCAGAATTTCAGGTTTCGAAGGCGCCCAAAAGAACGGGCTCCATCCTGTTGGGGGGGAGAGTGGTTCCTCTTGATGTGTGAACATGGCATTTAATAACAGGCGTCCAGCAAGGAATCCTGAGTTAGTTATAGGAATCCCAACAATTAAAAGAGCCCAAATGAAGGATAATTCTTGACGAGAAAGTCTGACACCTCTTATTCTAAGTTTTTCAAGAGCTTGAAGACCGAAAATCAGTAAGAAAAAAGGAAAAAGAATTGACATTTCTTCAATAAAGATCTGTGAAGATTCACCAAAATTTCCAGCGAAAATTGAGATTAAACCCCATAGTAATAAAATTGATAAACCAATAACTAAAGATTTTACAGTTAATCCTGTGCGAGGTTTTCTCGCTTCTTCTAATGCTTCATCGGAATCAAATTGAGGTTGAAAAGTTGAAATATCGTCTCCGCTTTTTACACTCATGGGTATCACATGCTCGACAAATTAACCTAAATTCATCATTGATAGAGTGGCAGAAGCGACAATTATTACCTTATTAAATTTTGTGGAAATTAGTAACCCATATCTAATAACTGTATCAATATCAACTAAATAGTCTTGAACTTGCTTAAAGACAGAGAGCTAAGGAGAATAGTCATGGAAAAACACCAAAATTATGATTTCATCCTTCGCAATCAAAAATTTTCACTCAAAACATATGATAGCTCATATATCATAGTATTATCAACAAAAAAGAATTCTGAATGGATAGAAAGTCTTCAAGTTCCGCTGATTTCAATGGAGAATGGTTTAAAGTATGATGCTTCAAGAATCACAAAACTTGCTTCTTCAAAAAATCAATTTCGAATCATTTTAGAAAATTCCTCTATTGATGGAATTAAAATATCCATGGAAGCATTTACAAACATAACAACCTCTCCCTGGATCCACTTCCGAACTTCTATCATTTTTGAAAAGGGTTTTAGGTATTTAAGGGAAGCACCTGAAATCAAGCTAGGCCTCTTACCTAAACCCGATTCTTCCAACAATATGGTAACTATTAAACAACCTACTCGTCATACTCCAGCAACAGATGAATGGAAATCTAATGATATGCCAGCTACATATGTTTGGAATCCACAGTCATCTGTGGCTTGTTTATTTTTTGTTGACTTTTCTCAAATGAATTGGATGTCCTCGCAAACTTTTGAGAGATTTTCAGTTTATGAATGCGGGTTAGATTCTGATGGATTTTTTGGTTTGATCAACAGAGTTCCTCTTGACTCCCCAGTAAAAATCCCTCCTGGATTTAATATGATATTTGATTTTTATATTACTCAGGAATATCGTGAAACAAAACCAGATAAATGGCAAGCAGTTGAAACTCTTGTTTCAAAGTGTTTTAAATTGCTTCCTGGCTATGTACCATTTCCTAAAGACGACCTTTCGTGGACAACTTTCAGTAAAGAATGTATTAATGACCTTTTGAAGGAAAAATATTGCTGGGAAGATCCTGATTTTCCAAAATATCACGCTTATGTAATGGATGACGCTGAACTTAAACGTAGAGAAACCATTGGTAGAACCAATATCTTTGAAACAATGACGATGCTTGATGTTTTACCACCTTGGATATTATATTTACAATTAAAACATGATCAAAAGCAAGAAGATCATGTACGACGAGCGTGCGAATCTTTAAAAGATTTCATTGACTCTAGTTCTAATGTCCTATATAATAACATTAATAGTGATTATCCTAATGATGAAAAATTTATTAAACCGACAAAATCTTCAATTGGGGATTCTTGGTATTTTTTTGAACCAATTACTAGATTTGGGTGGCTAAATAGATTTTCACATATGATTAGCTGTTCCCCAGGATATATTTCTGTGTTCGAAAACATGGTTAATAAGTCGAGAGACTTCGTTATCAAGCACAATTATGAAATTACTGCATTTTATGACCCTTTTACATTAAAACCGCTGGATGAAGTTTTAAGAAACGACAATCAAAGAACTCAACTGCTGACTACCATTCGAGGGAAAGATGATGTTTTATGGAAAAGAATTGCGAAAAATTATGCTTGTCTTGGTATTTATATCTATATTATGATCCAAGCATATTATTTCTTTGGTGATGACCAATATCTTGAGGAAGCTGAGAAATCGGCTAAAAAATTCATGCACTTTTCTCCTGATGAATGTTTTTGGGAGCCTTTGGAAATTGCTTACGGAGTTGCGGGATTTGCAGAACTCTATCGAATTACAAATGAAAGAAAGTATTTGAAATTTTCAAACAACCTAATCCTTAATGAATTACGTATGTTCTATTGGTATGACGACAATTCATTCGATTGGAAAGGTAAACGCAACAATTTGGGTTTAGTCATGGCGTGTGTTGGAATTAGATACCCTGCAATGAAAGAAAATATAGAATCAGTCTATCCATGGCTTTTATTCATCAAGGTCGCAATTGAAACAAGTAATAATAGTCTTATCCCAAAAGGATTGTTTAAGATTTTTAATCTAATAAGAATAAATAGTTTTTATCATTTTTCGAGTGTATTACCAAAGGATTTCATCTATCCACCGAGACAAGACTCTCCATGCTCCTTTATTCCTTTCGAAGATCTAGAAATGCTAGAAACTCCACCTCATTTTTCAAAGTCACAGCCAGTTTCTCCCAAGGGTAAGCGTACAGGCGTTTTAGGAAGAGAAATTTATGGTGCTGGGGAAGTAATCTGGTTATTCCTAATGTTTGAAGCACTAGCTATATGCGACAACCGAAAGGTGATGCTTTTGAATCTTGATCTTTTTGATTTTGCCAAGCTGACTGAGTTTCCCCCTAAACAAATGAATTTTATTGCCTATAATCCTCTTTCTGAACCGATAAAATGTAAAAGTTTGTTTCAGGCTCTAATAAATGGAGTTTGGAATATAGAAGTTCGAACCTTTGGAACTAATAAGATAATAAAACGCTTTCAGATAGACAAGGGAGACTTTTACGGAATTCCAATAGAATTAAAGGGAGAGGAGGTGTTAATAATTGAAATTAAACCATCTAAAGGCGAATAGTATTCTTCCCCCTGAATGAAATTGGACGGTTCGTTATCCTGAGGGCCTAGATATTCTTTGACCATAAATAGCGGTTCCAATTATTACTATCAATAGGATTACTTCAATTGCAAGGAGGAGTAGCTCACCAAATATATCTTTTAAAGTAGTACTGAGTATGGCAATTATTACCGCTAGTATAACACAGACAACAGCAACTATATCTCCGATTTCAGTCATAATTTGAACCCATTCCATATAAGAGTTGTTATTTTTAAAAAACTGATTATTTTTTTAAGTTTACGTTGACATTTATCGAGCTAAGTTCGAATCTCATCTAGATCTTTACATCTTCAGCTGTTATGGAAACATCCAGACGGTCTTGGGTTCTGGTTATTTCACCGTCTCGTAACCAAGAGATTCTATCGGCAATATCTATTAATTTTAGATCATGAGTAGAATTAATAACCGTTACTCCAGTTTCTTGACTTAACTCACGCAATAATTCTACAATTTGAAATCCAGTTTTAAGATCTAAGTTTCCTGTTGGTTCATCAGCAAGTATTAAACTAGGTTCCCCAGCTAAAGCTCTAGCAATAGCAACGCGTTGCTGCTGGCCACCTGAAAGCTCATCTGGAGTATGATGCATTCGATCCCCTAGGCCAACTCTTCTTAAAATTTCTTCAGCTCTTTTCTTCCTCTCCTCTCTTGGATACTTCTGAAACACCAGTGGTAATGCAACATTTTCGAGGGCAGTTATTACTGGGACAAGATTGAATGTTTGAAAAATAAATCCTATTTTATAGGACCTGAGTGAAGCAAGTTGTTTTTTACTAAGACTAGTCAGAGGAACTCCTTCAAAATAAACCTCTCCTTCACTAGGAACGTCAAGAGCTCCCACCATATTGAGAAATGTTGTCTTACCACTACCAGATGGTCCCATGACCACGTGGAACTCACCCCGAGGAATTTCCATTGAAACACCTCTAAGAGCATGAATCTCTTCAGTACCCATTAAATAAGTTTTCCTGACATCTTCCATCCTGATAGTAATATCTTTTGACATAAGCATCACAATTTTATGAAATTGCGCTCACTTGAACGTCCGCGCGATCTTCTATCCGATCCACTTTTCCATCTCGAATCCATATGATACGATCACTAATAGCGATCATTTTCAAATCATGAGTCGCAGTTATGATAGTCGTGCCCTGGTTTTCATTTAATTCCTTTAATAGCTCAATTATCTCTAGACCTGTTGCCAAGTCGAGGTTGGCTGTTGGTTCATCTGCTAGTATGATTGCTGGATCGTTTGCTAATGCTCTAGCAATAGCAACGCGTTGCTGTTGTCCTCCAGATAATTGTCCTGGTTTGTTTCTTGCACGATCTTCTAAACCAACCATTTTCAGAATTCCTTTTGATTTTATTCTTCTCTCTTCTCTCGGCACTCCCGCAAAAACCATTGGTATCTCTACGTTTTCTTGGGCAGTAAACGCTAGTAATAAATTGAAAGTTTGGAAGATGTAACCAATTTTACGATTTCTCAACCAAGCAAGCTCGTAGGCGTCTAACTCAGCAATATCGACCTGATCGATATAGATTTCGCCACTAGTTACAACATCTAAACCACCGATTACATTGAAAAGCGTGCTTTTCCCACTTCCAGAAGGGCCCATTATAGAAACATATTCTTCTCGCTTAATTTTGAATGATATTCCCTGAAGAGCGGGGATTACAACCTTGCCTAGAAGAAACTCTTTGTAAACATCAGAAATTTCTACAACATGCTCTTCAAGACTCATTGACTATCCTCAACCTTAATTTTCATATCTTAACGCTTCCGCTGGAGAAAGATTAGCTGCTCGTCTAGCTGGAATAAATGTAGCAAGAGCAGTTAAGATTAAAGATATTATCAAACATAACCCGAGTAAAATTACAATTGAAATAATGTTCCCGAGTAATACTGATGATAATTCATCAAAAGTAAAGCGATTTAGATTAATTACAATTCCCATACTTATACCAATGATACCTCCAATAGTTCCACCTAGGACGCCAAGCATTAAGGCCTCTACAATGAATAATCGCACAATATGACTATCCAATCCTCCAATGCATTTATAAACTCCTATTTCTTTGACTCTTTCATTAACCGCCATCAACATACTATTGGTTATTCCACCAAAGCACACAATCAACGATATGCCAACTAACCAATATTGGTAAGCTTCAACACCAGTTTCTTCCTGCATTAAACCCAATATAAGTGAATTTGTCAAAAGAGCGGCCATAAATGCTATTCCCAAAATAATACCAAGAGCTGTTATCACAGAGCGGAGGAACCGTCGTCTAATATTTGAAAAGGAAAGGAATATGACATCTGAAAGCGGAAAATCTGGATCTGGAAGTTCAAGACTCATTGAGATTCCTCCTGAGCGATTTTTTCGCTTATTCCCACTTCAACACTTTTTCTAATTTTTTCCCAATCAACCAATTTCTCTGCAATATTGATTAGATGTTGTCTTAAAATGTCTACAGTTGATACTTCGGATATTCTGGTAGCATTCCAAGTTGAGTATGGGGCGTAAAAACGTCCTTTCTCAAAGTTAATCTTGCCAAAATCGTCAACATTGAATTTCAAGAATCCTAGCTCTCGTAAATAACAGTACTCATTTGGACATAAAATATCTATCTCACCCATATCTTTTTTCAAATAAAGCAGTAAATATTTCTTATAATCTTCAATAGTTTGACCACATGGGCACTGAATTTCACTCATGATTTACGCCTTTTTTCTTGATACTCAAACAGATTGAAATATTGATAGAGATGAATAGACTAATTTCTAATTTTGCATTTTTAAATTATTCTTCAAATTGCACGAAAATCTTCTTAACATCCTCATTCTTGTTTTTCATTATTTGAAGTCCTTCTTCCAACCTCTCGATTGGCAGTTTATGCGAAATTAACTCAGAAGTTTTTAGTGATTTGTTTTTGAGAATATTAAGTGCTTCATCGTTTTCATGAGGATTGGTGAAACTTCCAAATAGTGAAAGTTCCTTACTATATAACTCAAAGAGATTAAATTTGATGGAATCATTTGAAACACCAAAAATTAACGCTTTTCCACCTTTATT
>JAEOTU010000370.1 GCA_016839665.1 Candidatus Hodarchaeota archaeon | reverse complement strand
ATCGAACGTGTGGTTTTCAAACAAATATCTAACCGAATTATTCATTTTAGTCTACAATTGAACTAGTTTCAAGTAAAATTTTTCCTTTTGAATATAATCAGAAAATGACCATGTGATTCAAAACATTAAAGAGAGAATACTTTATAATTCTTTTAGAAGGCATCAAAATGAGCGAACAACAAATACATGTTTTTATACCATCTATGGATGGAGAATATGTTCCAGTTACATTCACCTCCCCTGAAGAAGATTTAAAGGACTCAGAAGTCCTAATTTTTGTGAATGATGAGGACCGACAAATTTATATTTGGACAGGATCTAATTCGAATGTTAGGAAACGGTTTATCTCATCACAGATCGCACGTCAAATGAGGATGGAAAAAGGTCTAACACACCGCGTATCAACAGAAGAACAAGGAAATGAAACAGCTAAATTCAGGAATTTTATGAACTCTCTTGGTGGGAAGAAAATTGAGGCTGGAGCGCTTCTGGAGGTTTCACCTCCATCATTTTCTACTGATTTACCCGACATCCAGCCAGCACAAGTGATCACTCACCCAAGTACACTGAAAAAAGTCGCATCCACAAAAACAAAGTTCGTAGAGGAAACGAGAATACCTGCAGCAGAAGCTCCTATCCCTCCGTCTACTCATGAACCATCTATACCAACTAAACCAAAAATGCCTAAAAAAATATACTTTTACAAGGAGGAGAACACTATTGTAACTGAAACCAAAGCTAAGATTCTCTTCCCAGCTACAAACGAAGACTTTGTCATGTCAACTCTTCATATTTCAACAGCATCTCAAGGAGGCAGAATTGCCTTTTATAGTGTCCCAAAGAAAACAAAAACTACTAGTTGTAAGACAGAAAAACCGATTCTTGTAATTTATATAAGACCTGATGCAAGTTCACTCATCGCATTAGATGATCTGAGTATTCCAATCCCAGTAGGCAATTCTATCTATTTTACATGCCCAGACAAGACATTTATTGGACTTAACATGAAACAGTAAAGTTGTTATCCAATTTCTCTAGAATTTTGAAGTCCCGTCTAAAATATATGTTATCTTCTAAGCAATTTTTTTAAGAAAAATGTAAAGATAACAAAACGAAATGCTCAAGAAAATGGATTTTAAGAACCAAAAAAATTCATTTTTTTGTTGAAAATCAATTTTTTTCTATAAAAAAAGAAAATTGGAAGCTTTAATATGAGTGAACGAAAAATAAGCTCTCGTATTTCTGGATTTTTTAAAATGAGTACTGAAGAACGTCAGAATATGGTTCAAAAGCTTTGTACCTTAACTCAAGACGATATAGATTATCTAAGAGAGTCTACTAATATTTTAGATAAAGCAGGTCAAGGCCATTATATAGAAAATACCATTGGAGTCATGCAGATTCCTTTAGGTATCGCTACAAATTTCACTATAAACGGTGTGGATTATTTGATACCTATGGCTGTAGAAGAAGCCTCAGTAGTAGCAGCAGCATCAAACTCTGCAAAAATTGCTCGCGTTGAAGGTGGATTTTTCACTAGTTCCACACCACCTATTATGATTGGTCAGATTCAGATTGTCAACGTTCTTGATCCTAATAACGCTCGGGAGAAAATTCTAGAGCATGAGCAAGAAATAATGCAGCTAGCAAATAAACAGGATCCTATCTTAATCAAATTTGGAGGAGGATGTCACGGAATAAACGTGAAAGTATTACAAAACACAATGCAAGGAGCCATGGTTATTGTAGAACTTTTTGTGGATGTTAGGGATGCAATGGGAGCGAATGCTGTTAATACAATGAATGAGGCTGTTGCTCCTCTAGTAGAAAAGATTACAGGTGGCCAAGCCCTTTTAAGAATAATATCGAACCTTGCAGATCGGCGTTTAGTGAGAGTAAGAGCGACTTTTAAAGCGAGTGAGCTCGAAACAAAAGAAATGAAAGGGGAAGAAGTGATCGATGGAATTCTCAACGCATATGCTTTTGCAGAAGCAGACCCGTATAGGTGTAGCACTCATAACAAAGGTATTATGAATGGTATAGATGCTGTCGCGATTGCAACCGCACAAGATTGGAGAGCGATAGAAGCAGGTGCTCATACATACGCTGCAGTAAAAACACCTGGTAAATATTCTTCTTTGACAACTTGGGAAAAAGATCCTAATGGAGATTTAGTTGGTACAATAGAAATTCCTCTTGCTGTTGGTTTAGTAGGAGGTGTTGCTCGTATTCACCCTCTAGCTCAAATTTCTTTCAAGATTTTAGGATTAAGCGTTCCAGGTGGAGCTCTCAAGCTTGCAGAAATTATGGCTGCAGTTGGATTGGCCCAAAATTTTGGTGCACTACGAGCATTAGCTACGATCGGTATTCAAGCAGGACATATGAAATTACATGCCCGAAATTTAGCTGCCTCAATTGGTGCAAAAGGGGCAGTAATTGATCAAATCGTCGAAATAATATCACAACGAAAATTAAAAGTAACTTTTGACACTGTAAAAGAAATTTATGATGAAGTACAAGCTAAAAATTGAAAAGTAAGAAAAAAATCGCTTATGAATCGTTAAGCAAAAAACATTATTTAATTAATGATCTGCATTGCTTCAATATTGAATGCTAGGCTCATGTTTTTTCAATGAGTAAGAAATCTAATCTTTCTTGAAAAAACCCTGAACATTATCTAAATAGTCCAACCCATCGTCGACAGCACCGTTTTCTGTCCACAAATCTTGTTTCATCAACTTTAACCGACATTCTGGATTTAGTAAGTTAAATTTCTTCAAAAGGGTCACTAGAATTCTACCAGTTGCTCCCCAAATAATTTCACCACAATAATCAAAAAATGGAACTTGAAACTTGAAACTCTCTTGATATGTCATTTCTTTTATAGAAAAATGCTCTGAAATAACTAGATCTGAAATTGGGACTTCCAGAACATAATCGATTTCAGGAACGTTGATTTGATTTTGATCAACCTCACTATTATCCTCAACAAACCCTACAACTGGTGTAACAACATATTTGCTTATTGTTAAGAGATCATCAAGTAAACCAATTACGTGAATCTTTTGAATACCTACTTCTTCTTGAATTTCTCTTAAAGCAGTATGAATTAAATCTCTATCAGGGTCTTCATGTCTTCCTCCAGGGAAAGAGATTTCTTTTTTATGATGACGAACAGTTTCAGTTCGACGTGTGAAAACGATTGTCCAACCATTCTCCCGATAAATGAGAGGGATTAATACTGCTGCCCGTTGAAAACCTTCTGGAAGATCAATGATCAGGCGGGAATCGTTCTGAAGGATTGAACGTAATTCCTTTAGACAATTCGGAATATCTGACAATTAAAACTCTCAACCACCCCCTTTGGATATTTGTTTATTAAATTATTTAAATCAAGTAAATTTTTAATATCCTATAGTTACAATTAGTAACCATACTGATAACAAAGCAAACCGAAGCAGAACGAAATGAGGTTTTAGCTCGTGCCTTTCATCAATATTACTTTTGGGGAAGCAAGTCAAAGCATACAAGACCCATCGTTCATCGTTCAATTATTGAAAGAGAATAAAATTAACCCAAAAGAGGCTGACCTTCTTGAGAAACTAGGTCTTTATTCCAGAAACAGCACTCATGAATTACTCACTGAAATTCAGAAGCTTTGTGAGCAATCATTCGGAAGCGAGGGCAAAGAGGCTTTTCAAAGATTGTCTCATTTCGTGAAAAGCGGTAATAAACGTGTTTCTTGGGTAATTTTTTCAAGGACTTTTCAATCCATTGCGTATGATGACAGGAATCCTCTGGAAGACTATAATCCTCGCATATCAGAAGTTTTAATTATTGAATCTAAGTACAAAATTATTGAATAATTAACAAAGTGACTAGAATGCCAGAAACAGAATGTGAAGATTTAGTAAGAGAGGGAACCGAAGCCTCAAAGCATTCTCTCACGATTTCAGCAGGTTTGTTTGAAGACGCAGCTAAATGCTATGATCATAAGGGAGATCGGAAAAAAGCAGGCCAGTACCTCACATTAGCGGGAGACTTCTTTCTTGACTTAAATAATAGAGAAAAAGCAGCTATATGTTACGGAAAAGCAATTATGCGACATTTAATGCTTGATGATATTGAAACTGCTGAAATATTGCTTGAAAAAGGGAAGGAATATGGATTTTCATCAACAACACACCAATACCGAATTGCCTTAGACGCGCTTGAACGCCAAACACAATCAAAAATCGAAGAAGAAGAAGCAGAGGAGACAACTAAAGAAGTAGAAGCACTTCCAGATATTGATATTCTACCTATTGAGGAGGAAGAGGAGTTAATCCCCCTCAATCATTCTTTATTGATATCAGATGAAGATGCTCAACCAACAAAGAAAGATTTCCTAGTTCCTCAGCTTGAGAATGAAGAATCATCAACCCTGAGTTCCTTCGCGGTCCTTGCAGCCATTTCCAAGGCAACAAGGGAAGAAAAGTACTCAAATATCCAAACAAACGCAATTGTAAAAGATAAGGAGGGTGAGGCACGATTTATCGATCCTGAGGTCACGTTAAACCATTCAAGATCAATTGAAACATCAACAGGGGACATTAAAGAGGTTGAAACCCTTTCTCCATCTGAAGATGCCTCTGAAAGTGCTGATAAATTGCATAAAGACACTACAAGCGAATTAACTGCATCTGATAGAATGAATAGTACTGACAATTTAGACCTTGATTATGTTTCAAAAACAGAGCTGACTAATGTATTTGAAGAAGAACTATTCAACATTGAAATTGTCAACACCATTCCGTTTCAATGGGAGGTAGTTGATGTAAAGACTGATTTTAAATTGGAAGAAAAAACGAGTTCGACTGATGGATTAGTATTTACTTGGAAAAAAGATCAAATTGAACCAGGAGAAAAGATTGCTGTTGAATATATTTTGAGAAAACGAGTTGAACGTTCAATAATTCTTAGAAAAGAAAATAAAGTCTCAGTGATAAACTCATTTCATTCAGTTAAGCAAGATTTGGAGGCTAGGATAGACTTCGTAAATACAACTGGAATGGTTCTACGCGAAATCCTAATTGAAGATGTAATCCCGCCAGAATTGATAGTTAAACAATCAGAGCCAAGTTTTAAAATTAAACCTATTAATCTACCAACACCCGAATCGACGCTATATAGATGGATCTTTAGTTCTCTTAACCCAGGAGATAATTTTTCAGTTTTTTACCGATTTCACGAGAGACCTCTTACTAGATACTACAAGGATGAGGTTGAATGTGTTGATGGAGTTGTTAAAATAGAAAAGATTTCGCAACCTATCGTTGATTCAAAAGATTATGAATACCTTTGGTACTATTCAATTTTGAATCCGATTGCTAAAAAAATCACTCTAACAGACCGAATACCTTCAGATTTCAACATTACAATGGTTGATCCAACTTATCTAAAACCTACTATTGGAAAAGAAAAAGCTCAAAAACTTTTATCCTGGCAATTAAAACCGGAAGACAAGTTTAACAGCATGATAATAAGAATAAATGGCTCCGAGTCATTTACAGCATTAGCTCCAACTGTAGAACTCTCGCAATCGGGTGAATTTCAGTTAGTAGACCGATTGACAACATCAGAGAAAAAATTAATTGATCTTCGTCGCTTACGAGATATCTCAAGTTAGGTTGACTAATTAATTAATGTTATGTAATCTTATCTTCTCGAACAGATCTGTTTATAATTAACTTTTTATTAGTGATTCTTAATATGTCAGGAAAGCTTTAAGGAAAACAGATTATTTTTAAGTCGTATTACATAAATTCAATAGTTCTTCTCATTTAAGGGATATACATTGAAACTATACAAACCAGAGGCTCATGAACCCGAAAGATTGGATCTTACTGTCCTCGCTGTTCGCTGGGATGATATTTCAGGGCCTTCTATAATATCTTTATTCCCAGTGGCGTCATTAGACGATCCAGAATCCGTTGCTCTACAAATCTATCTTGCATCTGTTACTGTTTTTGGACAACATGGCCACTCTCAACGTACAGAGTTTTCTGTTCCCCTATTAAGTTTGGGTCAAGACATCACAGCCCGTGTTGCATTTGATTCATGGATAGACACCTCGTTACGTGGTAAAGAACGCCCTTTCTTTTTAGCATTTTTATCCGACAAATCAACAGAAAAACTGATGAATTCTCATCTTGAAACGTTTATTTTTAAATATTTAGACGTTTTAAAGGAAGAAGGCTCTAATTTTTCTACTCAAACCATTTGGGAAAAGATAATCGAGTCACTTAGCACAACCGAAGATAGAGAAAAATTTGATGCAATATCTTTCGATGTGGACTCTGATTACGCTATACCACGAGCTCTTCAGGATCTAGAAACTGCTAAAAATGCTTGGGAAAACCTCAAAGACAGAAACCAGTTATGGACTGCTCTAAAAGTTGCAAATCGATTGGAAAACGTTGATGATAAAGGAGCAGGTCATGCTTTTTCGTTGGTTGGCCAAATATTTTTAGCAGGTAACAATTTCCGAGAAGGAGGGGAAGCTTTTGAGAAAGCTGCTAATGCTTATGCGCGAGTTCAACTATTTGAGGAATCTGGAGAAGCCTCGTGTTTTGCGGGCAATTGTGCTTATCATGTTCAAGAGTTTGAGAGAGCAATTGAGCTTCTTCAGACAGGTGCAATGTGGATTAAGGACCCTTTATTGATAGCCTCACTCAATAATGACATGGGAATTGTACTTCACGAACAATCTCGCTTTGATGAAGCTAATTCCTGTTTCGAAAAAGCAGTAAAATTAACAAAGGAAAAAGATCATCGTATAGCAGCAAAATATTCATCGACTTATGCCAGTAGGTTAATGTTTCAAGCTGAGAAGGAGAGGGAAGAAAATCCTGCCTATGCTCTTGGTTTAGTTCGAAGATCTGCTGAACAACGGGTTAAAGCAGGGCACTTTCTACAGAAATATGAGGAAGGACAGAAGGAAGCTGCAACATCATTAATTTTAGCAGTCAATGCTTACTTTTCACTTGGAAATAATAAGAGAGCAGTTAAACTTCTGGAGGAAGCCACTAATTTGTTCATTGAAGCTAGAGACTATATTTCCGCCAGTAGATCACTATACGATGGAGCTAGAACTATAAAGGATCATGATAGGGCCTATGAATTGCTTTCTAGAGCTGAAGGCCTCTTAGAAGAGCAAGAGGCTAATATTCAAAAAGATAGGATTCTTGGTTTGGTATTATTTGAAAAGGGTAAAATCGAGGAGATAAGAAATCAACTTCAATCGGCTATTGACTCTTTTGACATAGCTCTCAAGAGTTTAAAGGAATCGAATGCTCCAATTTCAGATTTTATTCATATCCAAATTCAATCAGCAAACATACTTTTTCGATTGGAGGATTTCGAAAATGCAGCCCAAATGTTTCTTGCTGGATATAAAGGGTTATCAACTCTTCCACCTACTGAAATCCTCCTTGAACAACGAAGAAAAGCCTTGTTAAATGCTCTGATTAGTCTTAAGCGTGCAAGCAGAGTCTATCATGATGCTGGTATTATAGCATTAAAAAGAAAAGAAGAAAAAAGAGCGATTGACATGTTCACTCAATCTATTTCTCACATGATAGAATGGATTGAAAACAACACTAAGAACAATAAACAAGAAGTACAAAAAGTCGTTAAAAACCGAATTTCCCTCTTAACACTAAAAATGGAACAAATTATACAAGCAGAATCTAAATTCAAGCTAAAATCAATCATTGAAGGCTTAGATATGGCTCTTCAAGCCTTGGAATCCTCAGAAAATAATGTTTGAGCCCTAAGAATTCTTGTTTTCTATTCCAAGTTTTAACCAGTCGTCATTCAAACAAACTTTAACTTAAGTTTATTTTCGATTTCATCTTTCTCTTTTATCAACTGATCTTTTCTTGCTTTCAATCGATCGATTATTTCCGTATGCTTGCTTTCTGAAATTTCATTATTGAGGAATTTTTCATCAGCTACATTAATGGATTCTTCAACACGGGTTAATGCAGCCTCTATTTCTTGTAGTTGAGGATCATCTTTAGGTACGCCTTCAGTATCGAGGTCTAAGGTAACCACATCCGAAGATGGTTGTTTGTTGATTGAAGTTTTAATGAGACCTTTTTTGAACCGTACCCCAACTCGCTTTTCTTTTCTAAGATGCTTATGTTCACGGACGGAGGGAGGACGGGACGGGGAGGGGGGGTGTTTCCTTCGACGTTTTGAATCATGCCTCTCTATTCCTTTTATACCCTTTAGACCTTTTAAGCCTTTTAGCCCTTTATCTCTGATAGTGGTATCACTTAATACTTCGTCTTCTCCCACAAGAAATCCTAGCTTTTCTCCTTTCGAATCAGTCAATAGCAATTGAGGATCTTCTTCAAAGAGAGTTTCTACTCGCTTAGTAAATAATTGATCTAGGTTACTCTTATCCTGAATAATTTTTGATCGCATTTCCTCTAAATCAATTTTTTCTCCCTCTTGAATATCAATTCCAAATACTCTGACCCTTTCTCCCTTTGGTGTATCAATAACGGAAACAAAAGGAGTCTGAACAAAGGTATATTCAGATGTTTCCAAAACTGTTACAAAACCTCCAAAAACTTGAACATATTGCCCAACTCCCTTCATGTCGATTACTTTTACTAAACCACCTAAAATGTTAACCAGTTCAAGGTTTTTCGATTCAAAAACATACACACCTGGTAATCGTACGCGAGAATAATCTTCTGTTTCTTCAATAGCATACTTTGAGGGAGTTTCATCAAGAACTGATGAAAAGATTCCTTGTGGTCCGCGCCATGATTTTAGATCATTCAGAGCTTTCTTAGTTTTTTCAAAGATCTCTGTTGCAGCATCTATTCCTGCGTCTTTCATTTCATTCTGCGTCAGGTCACTCATTTCTATTGGATTTAGCTGGAGTTGAATATTATCCCACTCTTCTGATTGTAACCATAATGTGGTAGTTCCCTCAATTTCTTTTTTTGTTGAAGTTTCTTGGTTTTCAGATTTTGTTTCTAATTCGGATTTGCCCATTAATACTAACGCTGTACCTTTATCTGTGACAGTTGGTACAGCAATTGTTCCTTTGCTAGCTGAAACGGTGGTTTTTCCTTTACTTATAAGTCTCATTCCATCAGTTGGGATAGTATATACTCGTTCTGGCTTCTCAAACTTAGTTGCCTGTATTGTTTGAGCAAAATTATGCACACGGTTGCCAAGGTTACTTGTAGGGTCAATAACTTGAGCTTGGCCAGAAATAGAATCTAAAAATGAACCAAATTTTCTTTTATTATGCCTTTCTGGGGTGAATATCAAAATTATTCCTATAAATAGACTAAGAAAAGCGATATATTGGAAGAGCTCAATATAAGACGAACCAATCCACTGAAGAAATAAGAAAATTAGTAAGCATACACTTCCGAATAAGAAAGCGTCGCGTAATCTTTCTTTCTGAGTTTTAAGTGCTTGGTACTGATCAAACAAATCAGTTGCACTCAATGAGAGTTCTTTAGGAGCAACAGGAATTAAATTTCCGATTAAAAACATACCAAATGCGATAAGAAGTAAGAGATCGAAATCCAAGGGAAGAATGGTAATTGGATGAAAAAGGTAAATTCCTTTGAAAATGTAAAGAATTAATGTTGCCAGCCAGCAGCTCTGAAGAATCCTCTGGATATAAAATAAATAGCCTATTTTAAGAGTTCGGGGGGAGAAACCATTCCAGATAATCGTTAGAGGAAAAAGTACACATACGATTGCTCGTTCGAGTTCACCATAAGAAATTGAAAAACTTGAATCCCATAAATTTGGTAGTGTAAAATCAGGAGTAAAGATTAAAATTAGGATATAGAACATGAGGATTTTTATTGCTCTATTCAGGGGAGAAGCCGCAGATTTTTCTGTTTCTGCAAAGAAAATGTATAACGGTATGAATATGAAAAGAACAATCAAACCACCAAACATTGAAGCTCGGAAAATAGTGTTATTAGGAAATAAAAAGGATGTCATCCACCAAAAAACTAACAAAAACAAAAATAATAAATCAACAAACGTCCTCGGTTTAAGAAACTGTTCTGTTTGGTCTAATGCAAATCCTTCTAGTGATTTAGGAAATTGATACTGGCCTGTCAATTAGAATTCAACCTTATTACAGTAATGGTCTCTTAAATGGTGATAGGGAGTCATTTTGAAATAATTTTTAACAAAATCCTTGTGTATGAATGTTACACTTTGATTTATATATACAGGTTTTGCGGTAATTTAGGCATGAATAAATTAAATGAAATCAAAAAAGAGTCTATTAAAGTGCCTAAATATCCGATTAAAGTGTCTAAATATCCCACACTGCTTTTTTACCTAATTATTGAGTAATTACACGTCCTCCGCAAAAAGTACACCCTTCTTCTGTAATTTCTTCTGGCTGTACTAATGCTCCACATTCTGAACACACCAATTGTTCTTCTGCGGGAGTATCCAACTCTAATTCATAGCTTTCCTTGTTATTATTTGAACCATTCGAAAAGATTTCGTTTTTTTCTAGCTCTCGAAGCTCTTCTGAACTTACTAGGGGGATTCCTTTCTTAATTTCTTCTGGTTGAGGTTTTTTCATTGAGTTTGAAACTATCTGAGCTTCTTCAGCACTTTTTGCTTCCTTAAATCTAATTGGTTTTTTATCAATTTCATTAACAGGGCTTATTGATATAGAGTCAAAAGTTCGTACATCATTTTGAAAGAGGTTTTCTAAGCTTTGATGTCTTATTTTTTCATGAAAAGGAGCAGTTGTACTCTCAAACCGTTTCTTAGCCTTTATTGGGGCTTTTCTGGCCTTTCGCTTTCGCTTTCTAGCTAATTTCTTTTTTTCTGGGCTAAATATTTGTTGTTCTTGGATATTCGGAGTTAATAATGCTTTTTCAGAGACTTTGGGCATCAATTCTGATTCGATTACATTCAAATCTAATTCTTGTTGAGTATGTGGAGTTAATTGTTGGGCTTCCATAGGATAGCGGATCATCCGATCGTAGATTCGTCCAGGGCCAAAAACATCTTCAGAATATTGACGGACATCGATTAGCTTCTGTAGATCTTCTTTTGTTGAGAGTTCACCAAGCATAAAACTAAGAGTAGCGATGGCGTGTTTTACTAAGACTTTTTTTATGGTTTTAAAGTCAAAGTCAAAGATTTGCCTAGGGATGACTTGGTTCCCCTTGATATTGAGCATTTGAATCCGTGTACCAGGATCTACCGAATATCCTAAATCTTTCAGGATGTAAGCTGCGGAGACTTGAGGCAGTTTTGATTTGTACGCTCTTAATGGTTTATTTATCGCTTTAGGTTTAACAAAAAAACTGGGATCTATTCTACCATCGTTAATTTCAGTACGAATCAAAGTTGCTGTTTTGTTTGCGTTTTCATAAAGTTGTTCAAGCGTGATAGGGTCTTCAGGATTGTAATGTTCTAAATAGGCATCAATGACTTTTTCTTGAAAATATTTTTGCAATTTTGAGAAATCTGCTCGTTTAGATTCTAAACCAGTTATTTCTTTCTCTACCCACGTTTGCCTTTGATCATCATGATTGTAAACAATATATTTTTTCTTTCCCATTACAAATTGGAAGTCATAAGGACCGTCTTGCTCGAATTGAATGAGACTCTTACTTGCACGTGTGATTGATTTACCGTCATTCATCCAATAATTGTCATTTCTCGAAAATGTAGCTGCTTTCTCATTGAGAATTTTATCGATAAGTGTTACATTAAAAGTTTTCGATTTATTTTCTTTGAGGTAGTTATGAATCGTAACAGGAAAATCTAAGGGGAATAATTTTGGAACCCAGAGCCAGATACCATCCGTGTCAAGTTCTGTTACAAATCCAATTAGTTCCAGCTGATTAGCAGCCCAAAATATCAGATCAGCTGACAATTTTGTAGTTATTCCTGCGCAAGGCGTACTGGCATTTCTAACCCCTCCTTTCATACCAAGCAAACCATAGACAGAATTTAAAGGAACTTTCATCCCTAATTGTGTGCTATCATGATATTTTTGTTGACGCAATAACTCTGGGGCAATCGGTTGGTTCTTCGCTTTTTTCTGTGCAATAATTTGTGAAAGCCGATTAGTTTCAAATTTATGACGAAACCGTGTGTTGAAAAAGTCATCCATGATACGCACTATGAAATTGTATGCTTTTTGACAGACACGCGAATTCACTGATAAAAGAATGGAAATTTTCTTGGTTCTTACGTCAAGGCTCATAAAAACATTAGCGGGGAGTCGGAGATTTTTAGGCGCATCATCAAATACCGCAAAATGATTCTGATCTAAAGTAGCTGTCAATTGTGTTGCATCTACAGAGTTCTTGAGCCATTGTTGAAGGGTAACAAAAGGATTCTTTGTTATACTTGATCCAAAGTATGTCTGATTAATTGGGACATTCTCAAGTTCAGAGCCCTTAAGAACAAAAGCTTCAGTCTTCTTTCCATCAAACGTAAAGATTTCAAGCGAACGGGAAATATTCGACTGAATTGGCTCATAATTCTTACATTTAGCCTCGATCTCCGCGGTACAGACCGAGTGAGGGCATTTCCGAGATCCTTCCGATTTGAAACGGCACGGACGATGAGCAGTAAGTTTAATGACCCAGTCACCCTCAAAGAAACAACTATTGTCAGCCTCCGCCAAATCACACATACGACACATGGTTAAAGGAACGATCCCTGATGGCTGAAGTTTATATTGCCGAATTTGGGACGGATACATTGAGGTAACGTCTACGTGTATCCCGTTCAGTTGAGTTTGAGTTTTTCCATTAAGGGAAGATAATTGGTCAATTTGAGATAGAATCTCCGTAGTAACTTCTTCAACATTCACAGGATGATAAGCAGACATTTCTTCCAAAATACTTCGTGCATTATCTAATTGTTTGGTAAGTTTTCGAGGTGGTGTGCCATTTTTTAAGAGTTCAATTTCAAACTGTTTGAGAAATTTAACGGGATCTTCAGAGTACTCTACTGTCACATCCCCGAAGTTAGCCAAGACATGCTTATCAAATTCCTCTTTGATAACTTTCTTAGACAACATGGTGCTTTCTTTTGCAATTACCTTTCTGATGATTTTTCTGAGGCTTTTCATGGCTTCTTTATTAGCCGTGTAATCATAATAAAGATCACTCCGCCATATTCCGGGCTTCCGAGCTTCAACGAGGCCCCCGGTGTAAGCTAAAGATTCAATGTGAATGCTGGGGGAAAATGAATTAATTTCTTGTTGTCCTATTCTCCTTCGTCCTATGATTCCATGCTGATGGTCCTCAGCATCAATTAAAAGGTCATCGAGTGAGCCAGCACGTCGAGTTAACAATTCCGACGCTGAAACAGGAAACATTTGACCCATTGAAATGAAAAAGTCGAGGACTAATTCTCGGACGTATTTCCAAGTGATATAACCATCACAACTAGCATAGGCAACTGTTTCAACTGGATCCTTATTAAAAAGGGCTTCTCTTCCAATCGGTTTGATTTTCAGTTTCTTCTCAACACTAGGTTTGAGACCCAAGTCCTTTTTGGGAAGATAGCTATACTTTTCATTGAAAAGATATGCGTCTAAATGAATGATTCCTGCACCTGTGACATGATCAATATTTGCAGCTGAATAAAACTTGTGCAAATCTTTTCTGATCCGATTACTTTGACGAATTTTAAATGATATTTTAAACCCTGTTTCCTTTTCCAATGAAATTTTATATTTCTCAGATCTAACCGCGATAAAAGGGATATCAAAACGGCCTCCAAAGAAATCTGTGAGAATATCAGGTTGATATTCTTCAATATATTGATAAAAAAATTGTAATAGCTCTTTTTCTGTTCGATTGATCACAACATTGATCGAAAATCGTTCGAGAACCGTTGTAGGATTTACACTATTGTCAGCATATTCCCAGTCTACCCAAGGTAGTGCGTGTTCCTCATCACTTTGTTTTAGAACAATATCAAAATTCTGGAGTTTGTCTGTTGTTACAACCTTTGAATTAACAAGGAGAACATTATTCTCACCATTAAACAACGAAATCATGGAAATTGCGTCTCTATTGGGATTAGGATCACGAGTTTGTTCGAAAACTGTTTCTATGTCAAAAGCCAAAACTTTCAATCGTGGAGGAGCTTTATTGGGAATTGAGGAGAGATTCAGGATTTCACCACCTGTGATCTCCGCTTGATACCACGCTCCTACCCTGACATTGTGATCGATCGCACACCGATGATGAAACAAGACATCTGCTTCCCTCCATTCTCTAATTCCAGATACTTCTTCAGATTTTGCGCGTAGAGTCGGAACTGATCCTGGACGATCAACTGTAACCTTGATAAAAGGTTTTTTAATCAGAAAAGTGAGATTGGCTGCATCGAAATAATCTCCTTTCTCTACTCTAATTACTTGTTTCTCTCCAATTTCTTTAATTCGAGCCATTATCCGAATGGTCTCTTCTTGAGAAATATTGTCGTCCAATAAGAGATAATAATATGGTTCATGTTTCAAAAAGGCTTTACGCTTTTGTTGGTTCTCATCTAAAAAATAAATCTCAATTCCATTTACGAGTTTTGATCGCTGATTTTCATAAGTATCTTCCCAGTAACTATGAGTCTCAAAATCTAGGATGAAAATGGGGATGTTTATTCGCTGATTATATAGAAATGACTGAAACCAAGAACGATAGCCTGCATAAGAAAACTGCTGACGACTTGGTTTGGACATAGTATCTTCTCTGATTGTAAATTATATAAATGGGACCGATAGATTACGTGTATAGCCCAATTCTATAGAGGAGTCTTTTCGGAGCAAGATTCATCTCCGATTTTATTATTCGCGTTTGCTTGACCATGTTTTCCTCTCGAAGTCGTTGAAATATGAGATAATTAGATTCAGAAAAAGTCCCTCAACTGAATTGGGTGTTATAAATTGACACATCTCGACTTAAAAAGGTACATGATACCTTTAGGCTTTTAAAAGGGGGCTTTATAAACTCTAGTTTAGACTATGGGCTTTTATAAAGAAGATATATCTTTATAAAGTGCCTTTATATACTCCGATTTTTACTCTCTCTTTTTTCCTTCAAAGAATCAATAATAAAACGAATAACTAAAATAAATTATTAACGTCGGTATCCTCGACATAGGGCAAATATTGATGGAGGAATAAAAATTAAGTCCCTATAATTATGACAAAAGAGAGAAAACTCGATAAGAGAATTTTTTCTCCAATTCGCAACTTTTATTAGCGACATACATATAACTAAAAAGAGAAGGAGATTTTAAAATAGAGGAGTTCTTTTCTCAAATGTCGCTCTTGATTAGATTATTTGAAAAATATAGGACAGAAATTTTTGGCATGTTTGCTGCACTTATTTTAATATTAGCAGGTTTCTTCATTCCTTCCTTTATCCCAGACGAATTAATAGAACAAGAAGAAGGAAATTTGCTAGGTTTTCAAGATGCGACTTGGTTTAAGACAATGATCACCGTTTTATTTATCGGAATGGGAATTCTATGCTTTGTATGGCTGGTAGTAATTCACAGATTGATAGTACATCGAAGTAAAATAGAATATTTGTATTGAATAACCCCCTCTTTTATTTAGATTAATCCTGCTCGAATCTGTTGGGAAAATTCTTTAGACATTGGATAAATTGGAGAACACAACCTTTTACTGATTTGGAAAAGGTCTCCTTTCATTTTAGGACTTAAAAATGGAGGAAATAGACATCACTTATTCATGGACTAATTTTTCGAGAGCATCTACGATTCCTAAAGAAATTACAGGAATTCTATCAGAAATCTACTCTCAATTAAGTTCATTAATGATTAATATTGATTCAAAGGAAACAAGACTAAAATCCCAAAGATTTAATAACCTTATAATACAATTCATCTGTCTTCTATTCTTCAATCCAAATAATATCCCATCTATCAATAATAAAAGGTTTAATAATTGGTCAGAAGTCTACAACTGTTATGGTAATCCTGAAGAAATAATTCTTTCAATGAAGGATTTATCGATTCCAGAAAATATTGTAAAATTACTGGTTAGTGAAAATTTTAGCAAAAAAGAAAAGATTTGGGACAACCCATTAAAAACAATGAATTGGGGTGCTATAGCAGACCAACTATCTACAAAGTTTCAGTGGGAGCGAAGCTATATTGATTCAAAATCCAAAACAAAGGGAATAATTTCATTAGAAATCTTCGATGATATTACAGCTCAATTAAAAACATATGAATCTTCTACTAAAGGTGATTGGGGTGTTGTTTATACACCTTATCCTCTAGCAGCTCACATAACTGAAGAAAGCTTGCTTAATTGGATAAAGAATACTTTTCACGGCTTTAACGAATTTGACTCGCTATCTGATTTTCAACAGGGCATATTAGAACAAGATGAAGAATTAAAATCTTTATTTCTAAGAAGATTTGAGAGAATAAAAATTCTAGATCCAGCAGCCGGAACAGGTGTTTTTTTATTTGCTGCTGCAAAACGATTGCTGAATATTTCGAAGCAACTTAAACCAAAAACATCTACTCAGAGATTAAAAACCCAAATAGTCGAAAATAACCTATTTGGTTTAGATATTGATCCTTTAGCTATTAAAATTACTTCTCTAAAATTCTGGCTGTGGATAAATTGCCAGGAAGACGGGGATTCAAAAGTAGAAAGCTCCTTTAAAAGCAATATTATAGAGGGAGATAGTCTCTTTGGATTTCAAACCTTATCATCTGATTTTGGGAATAATAATCTGCCTAAATTGAAGTTAAAACAGAAAAAGAATTTATTAGATGATCAATATGACCTCAAAATGCTCAATAAATTTGCTCTTTACAAATTAACGATACCTCCGAAATCTTTTCGGAATTTGAGGCTTCTTGGCACGATTCTTGAAGAGCTGTTAAAGGAAAACTCAATCAAGTATTTTATTTTAGAAGGAAATAGGTCTCGTTGGAATAATGAAAAACATAAACTAAACCAAAAAATTAGGAAATATATTCGTTTTTCCCTTTCACAGTCATCTTCTTCATCTTATACCCTCTATGCTGTTTTTACACATCCATTTAACTCTGAAGAGAATGCAATAACTTCTTCTAAAGCAATATGTAAAGCATATTCAATTCCAAAGAAATTTCATTGGATAAATTTTGGAGAAAATGCCCAAGAATTCGATTTAATCATTGGAAATCCTCCTTATATAGCATTAACTGATTTACCGATGATTACACGCAAAATTTTGCAAGCAGAGTATCCAATAGTTTACACAGGAAATAATGATTTATCGTATTTTTTTATTTATAGAACAATATCAGCTTTACGGGAAGATAATGGAATCTTATCATTTATTCTTCCGAAATATTTATTGCATAGTGTATATGCAACGAAAATCAGGGCATTTATTTTACAATCATCAGGAATTACTCAAATCTCCGATCTAGCAGAATTTTCTATCTTTAGAAAAGCCAATATCAAAAATATTATTTTGTTCTTGATGAAAGGATCTTTTTCCTCCAATCACAGTTTTACTTACAATAAATACCACAAGGGAATTAATAAAGTCATTAGAGAAACAAAAAGAATAAGTCAATCTGCTTTGAGACCAGAAAAGTGGATATTACTTGACCCCCAGACGCTAGAACTACTCAATCATATCAAATTGAGTTCAAATATGATATTAAACGATGTTAGTAATATTAGTAAGGGAATTGAAACGGGATGTGATCAAGTTTTCGCACCCAAAGACCCTCATTATTTTTCGCGAGTATTAAAGATTGGTCTAAAACACATTAGACCTTGGATTAAAGGAAAAGATATAAAACGATTTTTCTTAGAAGAAACAGGAAGAGAGGTTCTTTTTGCTCCTAGTTATCGTGAACATGAAATAAAAGAAAATAATAAAGTGATGAAGTACCTTGAACAAAATAAAGCCCTTTTATTAAATAGAAGTCGTGTTTTGGAATTTTATCTATGGCGATCTGGTGATGAAAGAAAAACTATGGAATGGAGTTCCATAAAAATAGTTACACCCTATAAAGCTAGTTTGAATACCTTTGCAATAGATTGGAGAGGTAATCTTTCGTCAAAGGATGTGGTTTGGATAATCCCCAAACAAAAATTTTCAAGAAAAGATTTTCTTCTCTTTCTAGTAGCCATTTTGAATTCAGAGGTACTCACTTTTTTTGCGTTAAATTCAATTAAAGATCTAGGTGGTCTTTTCGAATTTTATCCCATACAAATCCAAAATTTTCCACTTGTAGTTCCTGATCCCGATACACCAGAATATAAATCAATCGTAGCCCTAGCATCTAAATTGATAAATAACAAAGATGGCAGTAATTGGATTGAACAAGAAGCAAATCTGAATGAACTTATATTCGGACTGTATGGTCTTTCCCCAGATGAAATATATTTCATCAAAGACTTTCTGTATCAAAATGTTTAAGTGCCTGAATGCGGTACGAATCCTCTAATTGAGAATGAGCATTCAAGGTAGTTTCAAATTCAGATCTGGTCAGGTTATAGACTAAAGCGGCTAATGCATCGATTCTAGTGATAGTATTCTGATAATCTGCCTCTAATCTGGCTTTTGAAATCGAGGAAGAAGCCCCCATTTTCCGTTTCGCCCATTCTTTACCACGCGGAAGGAATTGCTCAACAATTATCGCTAATTCTCGATGATGATCTTGAGAAGGATCAAAAAAGGGAACGTTTATACTATCTATAACATATTGATTGATGTTTATTCCATAACAAAGTTGACGTATACGAAATTCAAAGGGAATTGAACACATAATCCCAGCCAAATAATAGTGTACTTCAGGTATGGACGGAAAATTATACAAACAAATCACACTATTTGAAATAACTGCTCCTGGTGGAAGAATAGCTATCCGCATTCGACGACGACGATGATTTCCAGAGAAATTTTTCCAAACAATGATTGTTTGATTCCAGAATGGGATCTTCCTCTTATATTCTTCAAATGATCGGATCCAATACCGAGGGGACGTATCATCAAACCCAAGACGAACTAAATGGCGTCCCTCGATAAGTGGAAACTGTGTTTCATATTTAACTAATAAATCACGATCATTTGTCATGTCAACTCCCCGAGAAGTGGTACAACCCCATATAGCAGAAGAAAGAGAGGGAAATTTGGTCATTTTATCAATTATTCTTAATTCAAGTTGATTTCGAACAGCTGGAATGATACATCTAGGGGAGAAATTAAGAATGTCTTCTTGAGCAAAATAAATTAGATTTTCAGATCTTATCTTGAAATCTTCTTTAAATATTTTAGTAAAAGCTTCTAATGAAGTAATCCCCTTAATAAATGGGAAAACTTTTCCTGTATTATTTTTTTGGGCTAGTATAATAAGAATACTCAGACCAGGTTCAGCATCAGGAAACATATCTTGATTTGAGATGATTTCAATTATATAGTGAATCTGCATTTGTTGTAATAGCATTTCCCGTAATGGTTGACTGTAATACTCCCCTAAGAGTCCTCCAGGAAGTATGATTCCTAAAAAACCATTAGAAGAACTGCAAAGATTGTAAAAACGTTCGAGAAAAAGCTTGAATAGGTTTTTTTCACCTGGTTGCCACTTAAAAAACTTGTTAAAATATTCTGTGCTTATCTTGTAAAATTCTTTTAATTTCAAGTAGTCTGAATGAGATTCTGCATCATTTTTTCGGATTTCACTGATTTGCTGAGCATAATCTGATTTTCCTATTGCAGTGGATCCTAACCATTCACGATCATAGAGTTTCCATTTATCCCAAGGAGGATTTCCTATAACAGCATCAAAACCAGATTTATCAGAAAAAAAAACCTCAGGAAAATCAAGTTCCCATATAAATGGATTAACTTCTGTATTTTCCACTTTTAATAAGAAAGAAAATTCAGGAAAGGAAGCAGCTTGAGTAAAAAACTGATTCACAAGCTGTTCTTTTTGTGTTTCATTTTCCTTTAGCATATAATCTAATTCTAAATCACTAAAAGCATTCCAGCAACATTCTTGAATTTGCTTCCTTTGAAAAAGAACAACATCAATATCTGAATGAAATTGAGAATACAAATCTTCTCTGTTTTCATCATCTGTTCGTAAAGGAGAAAATAATGAATTTCCAACTTTTAAATTTAGTTGAGTAAAGATTCGTGCTAATGGTACAACTTGGGAAGTGAAAAATTCACTCATAATATTATTACGAGCCTGTCCGACAACTTTTGGGTCAAGATCAACTCCATAGATCATCGATCTGATAATATGGAGTTTCCAAATGTCTAATGTTAGATTATCCCCTTCTCCAACCAATGAGAAATTTATGGCTAGTTTTTGATGAAAATACTCATTGAGGAGATTTAGATATGGCTTTGTCCGAGTTCTTTTCCACAGTTCACTCAAGAATCTTTCAAAGTATCTAAGAATTTCAATTAAGAAGACTCCGTTTCCCATTGCTGGATCCACAAATTGTAAATTTAAAACTCCATCAATGAGTTGAGCGATGTGTGAATGATTCGACACCTTGCTACGCTTTTCAATAACATTCCAAGGTTTCCAAAAACACTCTGAGACAATTGAATCACAAATTTCATGCACAATATCACGAGCCATTGTAGGATGTGTGAAATATTGTCCACGCTGTTTTTTCTTAACAACCGCAGAGTGTCTATATAACATTGAAGATTCCAATTACTCAATTTTAGATTACTTTCTTGCTTTTTCAATACGCATTTGCACTAACTTCTTCAGCTCGTTAAATAAACTATCTAACAATGCTGGTGAAAGTGAAAATAGGTTAGATACGAAGTCATCGGTAATTTTTTTTACTAATTTTGGCTTTTCTTGGATAATAGAGAATGGAGACCGTCCCAAAAACTGTGAAAAGGTTTGATCTACACCTATTGATTGAGCTTCAACTAAGAATTTGTGGCTAGGTATTTTAAGTAACTCATACTCATAAACTTTGACATCTAAGGCCCCCTCACCTAAATTACTACGACCTATGAGTTCAAGTTGGATTGTTGTGATAATAGAGTTGAGTAACAGGAAATAGCTTGAAAATATTAGATCTATTTGCTGATTTCGAAAGAATTGAATGCCATAGAGACGAGCATCAAAGTAGAAGTCACAAGGATTATAGAAAAAAGGGAACCGGTCATTAATTGTCATCAAACATAGAAGGTCAAATGACTTATATTCTTTTGAAGGCAATTCAAACCAATTCTTTCGTGATAGACAGGTTGGTCTTTGATTAAATTTTTTTCCTACTGAAGGAACCCATTGTTCTCCCCATTTAATATATTTTTTTATACCAGTTTGTAAGCCATTCATGGACAAATCTTGTGAAATCAAGATCACAACATATTTCAGATTTGTTTCTTGAATTTCAAATGTTGAGAGCTCCCGAGGAGATTTAACTAGATAATTTGGTACCCATGTCTCTCCTTTATCATTCTGAAAGGAAAATTCCCAAGAGTGATTCTTTCTGGAAGAATTAGACCTATGCATCCAATACTCTTTTTCAATAATAAACATAGGGTCATTCACTTGAAAACCTTGCTCATTAAAACTACTAACAAGTGTATCATTCTTTACAGAAAGCTTTAAATCACCTGTATCAGAATTCCAGCTAGAATTGAAGAATGTGTTGGACTTTCCTGGCTTACCTACATAAAAAAAGTTATTAGCACCGCTGGTAAATCCTCTTCGCACATGAGCTATTTCTCCAAGAGCAACCATCCTCTTTTCAAAGTGTTCCATCAATTGGAAATAGATCAATGGAGCTCGAAGATAAACACCCCACTTAGATATTGTCGAAAGACTGTTCTGCTCCACTGAAACAATCCTAACTTCTGAAGAAGGATCTATTGATGTGGAAGTGTCTTGAATATTTATACAGTTAAGATCTGAACTCTTTTCAATCGAAATAAATGCCACTTTGTTCGGGATTTCTATTTCTTTTTGATTCTTCATTCTCTTTCTAACAAGTTTTAGAACAACAGTATTTACATCTACAGTCTGAATAAGTCTTTCTAGACGACTAACAATGATAGATTCAATGAAATAATGATTCAAAATAAATTGCTGTAATTGATGACCATAGTCGACATCTAGCCAGGAATTAGGTATTATCAAACCAAATTGATCCCCTGGCTTTAGAAATCTTGTTGCATGAATAAGAAAAAAAACATATAACCCAGATCTCCCTGACAATGCACTTCCAGAAGCAACGTGACTTTTGTTAATATCTTCTATATCAAATTCAATCTGATCTGCTAAATACTTCTTATATTCGTCTTTTAATTTCTCATGACGAGTATAAGGGGGATTCATCAGTAATACTGTTTGACCTACATTATCTTGGGATATTCCAAACGATTCTGGAGAGCAATTGAAAAAATCGTCTCTGTGAATTTTCCAATTGTTTAAAGAAATCGAATTAGTCAGAAGAAAAAAATTAATAGCACTTTCCGCAATATCTGCAAGATACGGATCCTTTTCCACACCAATTAACTCAATTAGTTGAGCTGTTGAGGAAGAATCGGTGAGAATTCCTAGCGTTTCCAATAAAAATAGTCCAGTACCACACGCAGGATCTAAAACTCTAGTTGTTTTTGTTGAAATATTCTGCTTGCAAATGAAATCAACAACTCCTACTGGTGTGAAAATTTGTCCTTGCTGTTGTTTTCGGTGTACTGGTATTCCAATCTCGAAAATATAAGGCAGTAATAATTGATTTTCACATCCACTATCTCTTTCAATCTGGTGGATTAGATTTATGGTTGCAAGACAACTCCCCCACTCATAAAAAACAAATTCAAGGAGCTTATTAAGAGGAAAAGACTCTAAATCCAGAATAGGGGTTCGTGGTTCGTATTGGTTTGCTACTTTCCAAACACCTTCAATCAACTGAAAAAATGTATCTCTTAGTTCTACCTTATTTTTGGAGCTTTTAACTTGAGATGTAGCAAGAATCGAGATTTTTATTAAAAATTCGTTAAGCTCTGTTGAATTTTCCAGTTTTTTCAATGTGAGAAGTACTTTATCATAAATTAACGTAATAAGTATCTTTGTTATGGGGTTAACGAATTGTAGGCGTGATTTTTGCCACTCAGACCAAGATAATTCATTTAAAACTGCATAAACCTTTTCTTGCATAGGCTGTTTATTAATAAGTTGGCTGGTAATATGATTTTCTACTTTTGGGATTAACGCATGATAAAAATCCTCAAAATACTGAGACGCAACTTCCAGAGTTGAAAACTTACTATTGAATCTCATTATTCTACCAATTTAAGAACTGGTTAATATTTATTATTGAGGTTAAAGGTATCTGTGACCCCTATTTGATAACAATATTGTTAAATGTAATTGCACCAAAGTAGTAGTTTTTTAAGTGATCTGCAGATAGTGGTATTTTTTTAAACGTTCTGCAGAAAAAAACACTTTTTTTAAGCTTTCACAGTCATTGCATTGTAGAATAGATCTTAGGATATTTCTAAAACCCCTGATACTAATTTAAATAATAATGAGAGTAGATTAAATATGACTTTGAGAAATTATGTTATTCGTCGGATTCTGTTTTCTATACCAATGTTTTTGGGAGTATCTATCATCCTTTTTGGGCTGATGATGCTTGCACCACAAGATTACGTTGATGTATTAAGGGCTAACGATCCTACTATGACTCAAGAGGAAGTAAACAATAGACGTCGCGCTCTCGGTCTAGACCGACCACCACACGAACAATATCTCTTTTGGTTGATAGGAAGAAATTCAGAGAGAAGTCTAAATGAAAATTATTTTTTTGAATTAGCAGATTTTCTTCTCCTAGGGCCAGGTAGATGGATCCAAAATACACTAGACATTAATTTTAATATCCCAGAAAGTTCGTTTAGGGGAGGCTTCGTTTTTGGCGATATGGGAAATTCTTTTACGGGATCAACAATCAACGACATGATTGGAGATCTTGCCTGGCAAACTATGAAGCTTTCATTAGCTTCTTTGATCATGTCGCTATTAATAGGAATTCCATTGGGAATTTTCGCAGCAAGACACCCCTACTCGAAGTTGGACAGCCTTGGGACAGTTTTGGCGTTATTTGGAGTGTCGATGCCTGTGTTTTGGACAGGAATTATGTGTGTTCTTCTTTTCTCGGATTGGAAAATCTTCTTTGGCATCAAAATCCCGTCGATTGGGGCCCACAGCTATAACCTGACTGGAAGTGAGACTTTGCTTGAATTGTTGCTAGATGAAGTTGCTCACATGATACTTCCCACCATTGTATTAGGTTTAGCCGGAACCGCATTAGTTCTTCGTTTAACACGATCAAGTATGCTAGAGGTACTAAAACAAGATTTTATTTTGACCGCCCGATCCAAAGGTTTGTCAGAACGCATAGTCATTTACAAACATGCATTAAGGAATGCACTATTACCTGTTGTCACCATTGTTGGTTTAGCTGTTGGTTTTCTTTTAGCTGGAGCTGCTCTGACTGAAACTGTATTTGCATGGCCAGGGTTAGGTAGAGAGGCTGTCATTCGAGTCCAATTACGAGATTATAACTTCATGATGGGAATCAACATGTTAGTAGCAATCATGGTCATCCTTGCCAATTTGGCTACAGATGTATCCTATGCGTTTTTAGATCCTCGGATTCGGTATTAGCATTTGAGGTGGTTATATAATTAATAATAACTTCTGATCCGATGATCAGCCTCAATATACATCCTTTTTGCTTCCTCGTCTTGCGAATTCACTTTTAGAACTTTAGAGAAACAAAATTTAGCTCGCTCCCAATTTTTCTTCTTAAAATAAAGTATTCCTAGCTTTTTCCAAGCAATAATTGAATTTGAGTCCAGTTTTAATGCATTTTGAAAATATGCTTCAGCACTAAACAAGTCACCCATTTCGACTTTTCTTTGACCTCGTTGAATATTTGCAATGATAGCAGATGATTCTTGTTTCTTACTATCTATTTTGAGAGAAGAAGAACAAAATGGGCATTGAAGTAGTCTCACCACACTCAAGCTTTCAAAGCAATCTTTACAGACGAGTCGTGCACATTCGGGACATTTTACTCTTTCCTCATATCGACTTTTGGTTGCAGCACACAGGGAACAAAAAAAAGGTTCCATCCTGATTTTATCAGAGGAATTCTTCAGATTACTTGGTTCTTGGGAATGCATGAGAAAAACCTGAGGTAGAAATTAAATCATTACAGTATTTTAAGTTTGCCATAATTGTACGGGATTGCTGAAAGATGATTCTTTCAAACGTATCTGTTTTCTTCTTTGATAACTCATCTTAATAATAATGAGACTGGTTATTAAGAAGAGAAGGCTTAAAAGTGTGAAAGATTATTAATCGTTTCATAATTATAGAACGAATCGCATGATTACAGGATGAAAAAAACAATGAGCGAGAAAAAAGACAGTGCAACAAAAAAGCTCGGGAAGTTTCTCGGGAAAAAAGTTGTTGACGCTGGAAATATTATTGATAGGGAAATTCGTAAAGCAGGAAAAGTAGCAAGGGATGAATTCAAGGAATTTGACGTTGGAAATATCGTTGTTGAACCAACAAAAAAACCTAAAGGTGAATCGATAGTACGTTTCACTCGGCGAGCTCGACCAACAAAAACATATACCCAAGCTAATCGAACAGTCCAATTCTTTTCGAGGAACCCAGAAAAAAAAGAAATGAATCCTGGAATTGATGGATTAGTAAGTTTTTCAATCCTTATTGTTCCTTTTGCAATTCTCATTGGATTCTTAATAATAACTAACATAATTGATGAAATTGTAGCGATAGTTTTACTTTTCTTCTACGCTATTCTTATTGCGATCCCGGGTGCTTATCTTGGACTTGATTCTATAGTTGCAGGAGCACGATCCGTCATTAAAGGGGGAACAACAACATTAGTAGCGATCATTAGAGGATTCGCTGAATTCATGTATCTCATGTTGCAGGGGATTGCTGAATTATTTCTACTCGTCATTAATGGACTATTCGGGTTTGCCAAAGGAGCTTTCGATACTTTAGCAGATTATGTTATATTTATTGGTGTATATTCTATATTTGCAATTGGAATCTATTTCGTCCTTCAATTTCTAAATATTAGTCAGATTTCTGGCTCGATAATCATATTAGGATTTCTAGTCTTATTACCAGCTCTTCTCCCTGCGAGTATTGCTCATCGTTACTGGCTTATTTGGCGACTGAATCGCCAATCAGCATCTTAATGGGAACACAAGAAGAAAAAATATGCATTTATCTTCTATTTCACCTAAGGTAAAAAATGGTATCAGTAAAAAGGTGCCTATGATAATGGATAAAATCGATGAGATGATCATTCGCTCTCTAAGTAAAGATGGAAAAACAACCTATACAGAAATAGCAAAACACTTGAATGTTACAGCCCAGACTATTTCTGATCGAGTAGAAAAACTAGGAAATAAAGGAATAATCACAGGATTTACTATTAAAGTGGATCCTGCAGAAATAAACTATCCAATAGAATTCATTTGTGAACTGGACATTAATGCCAGTGTCATGGATGATGTGCTTGCAGTACTAAAACAAATAGCAGAGATCCACATTATCAAGATTACCACAGGAATTCACGATATTTTGTGTATTGGAAACGCTCAAGATATTGAAAACCTCCACGAAATCGTTGAAAGGAAAATCTCAACTATTCCTGGAGTTAACAAAACATATACTTCAATAACTTTGAAGAAAATTAAACAAAATCAAATTCTAAACTTTAATGAATTAAATGAGAAAGAAGATAAAGATTAGTTCATTCTATCCTACGAGCAAGTGCATAGAAGACTGGCATAAAGCTGAAAAGCTCTTCAGGATCATGGGATGTAAAAAATTCAACTAATTGTTTTAATTTTGTTTTATTCTCAGGGGAACTGAATCGATCTAACTTTGCAAGTTCAGCCTCGTAAAGGTTATACACCGTGTCAGTAGATAATACCACTGATTGCAACCCTACATGTGCCTTCAGTCCTACTTGATAAAAAAAAGTTCTCAATTTTCTTCCTATAAGAGGATCCGCCGCAGAAAGAGAGCTTAGAAGAAGATCTTTCCAGATTTTACTGTCAGGGAAATCCAATCGACCTCCATAATCAGGTTCGGCTAAACAGGCTATCCACCCCCCAATACGAGTTACTCGCATCATTTCACGTAGAGTAGCAATTGGATCTTCAACCCACATAAGGAAATAGTGACATACCACAATATCAAAGCCTTGGGAAGGAAATGGTAATGCAGCTCCGTCTCCTAAAATCAAGGTCTCATCTGTCGCCTTTTTTTGGGAATACTCTAACGCCAGTAAATTTAGGTCAAGGCCAAAGAGACTAGCACGAGGATTTATTGCACGAATTTCCCTTAACATCGCTCCTGTACCAGATCCGACTTCTAAAATCTGTTCTGCATGAAAGAGATCCATCTGTCTGTATAAATGCTTTCTAGTTGAAGCAGTCCAATCTAGTTGTTCTTGATAGAGCTCGTCAAAGTATCTGACATCATCTTCTGTGGAGACTTGATCCCTAGATTTCAATCGTTGGCTTGACTCTCGGGACATAGATATTCCTCACGATAGAAACCCAGAGGACAGCCACCACCACAAAGATCAAGTTGGTTACAATCCTTACACTCTTCAGGGACGTTTGTATGAGTTCGTAATTCTTGCGATAGAGGGTTGTTCCATATACTCTCCCAACTATCATTTAAGATATGCCCTAATCCCTTGTAATAACTCTGACAGGGGATAACAGTTCCATTAGGTTCGATGGCCATTGCTAAATGCGAAGCAGAACATCTCTTCACTCCTAGTCCTAGGTTGTTGGGATCCAGTTCGCAATATCTTGTTGGAGTGTACCAGATAAACTGCATGCCATATTCATCAGCGGCATCCTGAATCACATCTATAATGGGGATCAGATCACTCTCTGTAAAAGCAATCTGTGACATATTTTTCCCTTTTCCTGCATATATTATAGAGTTACAAGCGAATTGGTCCACATCAAGGCTATTCAGAAACTCAATAGTCTCTTCTATCTTTGGAGCATTTAAGCGAGTCAGTGTAGTGTTAGTCAGAGTATAAAGGGGTGTATCTATAGCATTTTTTATACCCTCGACCGTTTCAGCCCACGCTTGATCATTTCCCACCATTTGGTTGTGAATCCTTTCATCTACACTTTCAAATGTAATCTGAATATGATCAAGTCCCATTTTTACTAATTTATCGAGGTAGTTAGCATCCTTTAGATTACGCCCATTTGTAACAAGTCCAGTAACTATTCCGATATCCTCAGCATGGTCAATTAAATCAGGCAGATCCGATCGTAACGTGGGTTCACCTCCTGTAAAAGTTACATGAGGGATAGATACCTCCCAAAGCCGCTCTAGAATGGACTTCCAAGCGTTCGTATCTAATTCAGTTGCATTAGGTGAGTCTGGTTGATTATAACAGTGTTCACATTTATTATTACACCGATAGGTGATAGCTAGATCCATACGTAAAGGAGCAGTTAGTGGGAGGTCTGTTAAATTCGATTCTTCCATTTGAAGGGAATGAATGGGACAAATATCATCTGTAGTTGATAGCGTGTTGATCATTTCCTTCAGGGATTGTAGATCAGTATTTGCTTGCTGCTCGTTTACTCGATATAGACTTCTGAGCTCCTTAATAATCTCAGAATCTGCCTTACCTTTCAAGATTCTTTCTACAAAAAATGTTGCAGTAGGATTAAGGTTCAATATTCTAGAGGCATTAATAATTAGGAGACCACCATCACCTTGACGACGAAGATGCATTCGAATATCCCCATCCTCTCCGTCTCTTAAATGCAGTAATTTACTATTTTCCGTCATTTAGCGTCCACCTCCAGCGCAAGCACAGGCACAACCAGCGCAGGCACAGGCACATCCTCCACCTCCTCTCGAACCCCCACTACTACTCCGAGGAACTGGATGACTAATTCTCGTCAAACGGCTAGTGAAAGATCTGCCTCGAGGTATCCAATACCAATGATGGTAACCATAATGGTAATACCAAGGATAGTGATCGTAATAATCTGCGTGCTCTGTGATTTGTACTTCTAAATCAGGTAAGAATTCCTCATCCAAGATTGCCCAAAACCAGGCTTCAGCAGGAACATTCCGTGGATCGGGTTCTGATTTGATTGTAGCAATGGAATCTCGAATTAATCTTTCATAATATTCAACAGTTCTCTCATAAGAATAGCCGCGTATACGTCGTTGAGTAGACTTTACTAGGCTAGATACGGCTTTAACCATATCATCCTCATCAAGACTGAAATCTGGACGAATAGATCCGAGAACAACTCGCTCATATTTGCGGATATGCTTTCTTGAACCCCCTCGGACAGGTTCAAGACGAGGACTTACAGCTGAAAGCTGTCGCAGTAGGCCTTTTTGGATTAGGGTGAGAATAATCATTGAAATCGTAACATTCACTGGTTTTTCAAGGACAATTGCCACTTCTTCTCTACGGAGGTCAGTTCTAGGGCCAGCAGTGGGAACTGAAACAAATGGTGGAATATAATCCATCAACCGACGCCGTCTCCTTGTAGAAATTATTATCGCAATAATAATAATAATTATAATACCACCAACAACGGCTACCATTATCAAAAGTTCTTCTGTGGTGGGAGGTATCCCTGAATGCCATGTCACCCCTTCCTTAGGAAAAGAAATTCCATATTGATACTGTTGGTAAGGAAGTGCGCTTGGTTCATGCCATTCGAATACTTTACGACCATTTAGTAAGAAATATTGACGATCTGGTTGTAATTGATGCCACTTAGTATAGGTTAATTCATCTACAGTTGAAGGAAAAATTAAGCGTGTGGTTAAGTTTGTTGTACCCACAGTAAAGGCAGACTCCCACCAAGTGTTTCCAAATTTTACAGAAGCCATATCTACCTCATCAGTATCTTCAAATATCATGTAAGGTTGATTTCCCCGTATGTGCAAAGTTCCTGTGTCGGTAATAGCGTAGCTACCAAGATGTATTTCTACACCGATATCTACCACCTCCGAAACACGAATATCTGTGATAGTATGCCCATCTATATCTGCGGTAACACTTCCAAGTTTATAATGTTTATTCGGAAATCCAATATCTACAATATCAATGACTTGTCCCCCAGACTCCACTTTGAAAGTAATCCGATATTCTATATCCGCAGATCCATCTAAGTTGATATGTACTTCTACTATTTCTTGCGGAACAGAGAATTTGTAAGCATTGACAGCTTCAGTGTTACCTTTGACTCCACTAATTTGTGAAGTCATCAAAAAGAGAACGAAACCAATAACATAACAATGAGATTTCTTAACCATCATGATATACCCTCTATAACTGTTTAGTTTTGTCACAGTTTTGGATACATTAAGAATGTTTTCTTTACAGAACTCTATCGAGATAGACTTAGGTACAATTCTCATATATTCCATATCAATGAATCTCAAACAAAAATGAATAGATTCACTTGTCTAGGCAAGATAATAAGCACATCCACTTGGTATAATCAAGTAATTCGAGATATTTACTTGATGATTTCAGAAAATTTTATTAGCATTTAAGATTATCGAGATATTAGAGTAAAAACTGTGTTTATCAAGTTATTGAGGTATTAAACTTGACTAATTCAAAAGAATTTATGGATATTGACATGAAATATGGTGCGCATAATTATCATCCGATTTCTGTGGTTGTTGCCAAAGCGCAAGGCGTCTGGGTCTATGATCCAGAAGGAAAAAAATATTTAGACTGTTTATCTGCTTATTCGGCTGTGAACCAAGGTCATCAACACCCTAAAATCGTCAAAGCACTAAAAGATCAACTTGATCGTGTCGCGTTAACATCCCGAGCATTTCATAATGATCGTATGGGACTTTACCTAAAGCATTTGCTTGAAGTATGTGGGGAGGGTTTTGATACGGCGTTACCTATGAATACTGGAGCAGAAGCAGTTGAAACGGCCATTAAAATGGTTCGACGATGGGGTTATGAGGTAAAGGGAGTAGAGAAAGATAAAGCAGAGATTATTGTTTGTGCAAACAATTTCCATGGCAGAACAACAACCATTGTAGGGTTTTCAACAGATCCTCTTGCTAATACTAATTATGGGCCTTACACTCCTGGGTTTAAAATCATTCCATTCAATGATCCTGAAGCTTTGGAAAAAGCAATTAATCCTAACACCGTTGCTTTCTTAGTAGAACCCATTCAAGGAGAAGCTGGCGTTATTGTGCCTTCAAAAGGTTATTTGAAAAAAGTTCGAGACATTTGTACTAATAATAATGTTCTCCTGATCCTAGATGAAATACAAACTGGCTTTGGGCGCACTGGAAAGATGTTCTGTCATCAACATGAAGAGATAATTCCAGATGTGATGACATTAGGCAAGGCGCTTGGAGGTGGATTACTTCCAGTCTCTGCTGTTGTATCTCGAAAAGAAATAATGAAAGTCTTTATTCCTGGATCACATGGTTCAACTTTTGGTGGTTTTCCTCTAGCTTGCGCTGTTGGTGATGCTGCACTTGACGTTCTTGTGGAGGAGAAATTAGACCAGAGATCAGCAGAATTGGGTTCCTATTTTCTAAAAGGATTACAACAAATTGACCACTCGCGTATAAAAGAAGTCCGAGGAAAGGGATTATTCACTGCCGTAGAATTGCATGAGAAAGCGCGTCCCTACACCGAAAAACTCATTGAAGAAGGCATTTTAGCAAAAGAGACACACGATTTTGCGATTCGCTTCGCCCCTCCACTTGTTATCACTAAAGAAGAAATAGATTGGGCTCTAAACATAATCACAAAGGTTTTAGGATCGTAAAAGCCCCACTCAAGAATATTCAGGATCCTAGTTTTTGAGAAAAAGAAAAATAAGGGAGCCTCAACCCCACACAAGAATACCAAGAAGAAGAATCCCTAAGAGTCCAGTTATCAGTCCACTAAAGAATAACCACCATCGAGAGGCGTGTAATGGCAGAGTTCTTCGAAGCTCCCAGGCTTTTCCTTTCTTTTCACTCAATACCGGCATCTTGAACGGAAGATGAATCAAGTATGTTCCTTGAAGTGCTTTAATTGTCTCGACTCCAGTTAATCCTGAAATAAGACCACCCAATAACAATGCAGCAGTATGTGTCACACCTTTTTCTTTTATTTCCTTCTCTGGATCAACACTTGGAAACAGATCCAACAGAAGATGAGATGAGAAGCCTAATAAGAATGGTGTGAATACAAGAGCTAATACCAAGGTTGGATCATCAGGAGTCATATATTTCTGAATGAGGAAAACTATAGTTATAACTAATGGAATAAAAATGCTGTGAGTTGAAATATCCCGATGATGTAACCAACCTACTAGTAAATCCCAGTCAGGAGCTTCTGCTCCAATTAAAGCCATTATAAAGGCTGTTACGACCCATAATAACCCGATATCGGGAAGTTCAGGTATCAAGTTTGTATAGGTATCAAGCCACCAATATATCACCAAATAAATGAAAAACACAATCATTGCGGTTATCAAATGCCATTTGCGATTAGCCATTCTATTATACCATCCAAAATGATATTGTTTTTAACGCAAAAAACTAGATTTCTTTTAATTTGTTTCTATTCGTTTGAAAACTATATGCTTGTTATTTAACCTATCTAATCTGAAATGCTAAGTAAGACTAATTCAGAAAGATAAATTTCTTTCGAGAAAAACAGGTACCTTACGAATATATTTCACTTATAGAATACTATCAATTTTTTAACCTGCTAATTAATTTTGTCGGTAAAGAGTCACCCGCACTCTAAGGATAGTTTAATCATTATGGATCAGCAACACCCAATGCCTGCTGTTTGGCCAGGTGTGAAAATACAACAGTTCATCCCTCAGGGGATAGTTCAACCTAATGGAATTGATATATCTATAAAACGTCTATTCCAGTTAAATGGAGAAGTTAGATTAACTTCCGAGATAGATCAACGACAGTATCCTAACTTATTGGAAGTAAAGCCAACCAATAACTTTTGGGAGTTAAACCCAGGGTCCTATTTGGTGGAAGTCGCCGAGGAAATCATCATACCCAACAATGCAATTGGATTTGTCGCACCAAGATCCACCCTTTTACGAATGGGCGTCACAGTTTTCTCAGGAATCTGGGATAAGGGATTTCAAGGAGTGGGAGACAATCGTGGTCGAATATTATTACTCAGCTCTCTACCTTTTTCATTGCATGTATCAGTAGCGATTGCCCAGATGATTTTCATAAGTGCTGTGGATGATAAAACAGTATACCAAGGTAACTATCAACCTTCATCAGACTGAATATAGATATGTGGTCAGGGGATAATGAAATTTTGGAGTAATATCTAAATGAATTTAAAGGAGTTTTATGGTGTTTCTGGGTTACCGAGGTTAGGAGTGGCTTATTTTTTTCTTCAAATGCAATTTTGGTTTCCTATATGGGTTCTATTCCTCCTTGAGAGAAATATCTCCTTATCAGAGATCGTTGTTGCTGATATGGTTTTTTGGGCGAGTGTCATATTATTTGAAGTCCCAGCAGGTATGATTGGAGATAGATTAGGAAGGAAAAAAACGTATTTCATCGGTGCTTTACTCGGAGCGATGAGTTATACCCTCATGATATATATTACAGATTTTTCCTGGTTGATTGTTTGTTGGATTTGCTGGTCAATTTTTATCGCTATTGTCTCTGGAACAGATACTGCTTACATTTATGAACTTTTAAAAGAAGGAAACCAATCCCATCAATCGACCTATGTTTTTGGATACTTTTCTTCAATAACTGGCTTAGCATTCATTATTACTCATTTTTCTGCTGGATTTCTTTACGATCTAGACCCCATTTTGCCAATTTTTTTGAATGTTATTGTTTCTCTCTTTGCTGCAATCATAATTCTTACGTTACCATCCCCTAAAAAAGGTACCTATGCAACACCATCATTTAATGATATTTTTAATGCAATGAAAAATCAATTCTTTTCCAATGATATTGTAAAATATGTCGTCATCCTTATGGCTGTTGTTATGATGTACCATTGGACCGTTACGTTGATTTTTCAACCATTTCTGATTGAACTAGGATTTGATGTTGAATTCTTTGGCTTTGTTTATCTAATTTTCACCTCGCTGGGAATTCTAGGTGGATTTTTCGCTGGTCGACTGGAAAAGAAATTTGGTAAAATCCCACTCCTAATAACAAGCTTATTTCTTGTTGTAAGTGCTGTTGGAATTACTGGATTCATACCAGGGATTATAAGTGTTGGAGGTATTATGATCTTACGTGCGGCATTCTACTTAGGTGATCCCGTATTGAAAGTCATTTTAAACCGAGAGGTTGAAGATGCACATCGTGCGTCGATTTTCTCATTTACCAATATGTTGTATAGCTCAATGTTGTTTTTCTCAAGGCCTTTAGTTGGATTTGTAACGGAGGTGTGGTCTTCTAAATCTGCTTTCCAACTATGGTTTGTTTTAGGAATTCCTATGACAATGGCACTACTTTTTCTAATTACAAAGCTATCTAAAGCTGAAAAAAGAAAGTATAGCTGCTAAAAATACTTCCTGAATACCGTTACCGCAGTAACACCAAGTGTTATGCCTATTATAGCGCCAGCTATTCCTATAATTAGATAAACAGATGGATCTAGAGACAATAAAGCAGTTATGATATCACGGTCTTGTAGAAATGAATATATCTCGATTAAAGGTCCAAATACAGCAAAAACAGTAAATATTTTAACGAACCGATTGAGAGTAGCACTACGTTTCTGTGATAAATCATCAACCAGTTCATTCAATTTAATATTTAATAAATCATTCTTCTCACGGAGTGCTTCTAATATCGGAATGTAATACCATTCCTTTTCGAGCATACGCCAGATCAAGGTACTGGAGGGTGAAAAATTTACTATAGAATCCTTTAATATTAACAAAAACAACTCTAGCTGTTCTGCCAACTCCTTTACTTCAAGTAAATCCCCCTCTAATTCCTGAATCTTTGGATCACTTTTCTTGACAGAGTACTCTGCAAACTTAGTGAATAGGATAGTGTCTAATAATGACGTTGCAGCATAATAGTATTCTGCAATATCGATCACTCTATCCAAATCTATGTCCTTGGTCATTTCCTCATTAGCAATAGATAAGCTATATCCAAAAGCTGGGTAAACAACCGCATAAGGAGTTAATGAACAATTTTGAGCGCCAATTTGTTGAGATGAAAAAAGTAGATCCATATAAGGTTTAGCTTCTTCTATTGATACTTTTTTGTCTGTAAAAAAATGAAAAATCCGATGAAACCATAAACTTTGGCGTAAAGGAATGAAATTATTCCCTTTTTTCTTTAATTTTTCAGAAATCTCGTTATAAAACGTGAGAGGAACATTTTCCTGATCTAGAATCTTATCTAACACTGCTAAACACTCACTGATACAAGGATCAATAACTTTACTAAGAGTATTACTATATTCTTCGACAAGTTTTCTATAGTCAATTGTATCATAATCCCTTTGGAGATCTACTTCAACCATAATTCGGTAGACTCCTGTACCATAATCGTGGATGTAAAAAATGGCGTCGATAATAGTGAAGGTAACTCCTCCACAGACGCTTTGAGAATTTATTATCTTTTCTGGACGATGGGTAAGAAAAGACGCAGGCACCATGGGTGTTCCTCCATATATGTTTTGATAACTGACATCCCATAGTAGTTCACTGTCACTACTACCTTCAATTGCCCATTGTAATTTTGTATCAGCGGTGAGGGCTGATAAAACCTGTTTCTGCACAACTGAATACCCTTTATCAATCAGAGAACCTGTTTCAATGAAATAACCTGTATAAAAAGGTCCATCAAAATGAACGCGTTGTTTTCCTGTTTTTATCATGAATAATTCACCAAGATCGTTATACCAGCAAAATTAGAAATATATTATGCTTGCGTTGCGAAATTCTCGGAAAAAAAAGTCCAAATTCTCATGAAACCTAGCTCAATTCTCCGCCTTTTTCTGTGCATGTATCAGTAGCGATTGCACAGATGATTTTCATCAATGCTGTTGATGACAAAACAGTATACCAAGGTAACTACCAACCTACATCAGATGTAATTTAAACATCTTCTAAAGAAATCAAATTTACAGAATCTTTCTCAAAAAAAGAGTTCTAATGACGCAAGAATCATTTTGGTAATTCTTTTTTTCTGATTTTCTTTGAGATAGGATGAGAAGTAACATCTACAATTGAAGAATTCTAGTAGTAGCGTCATTAGCGAATGACTGAATTTGATCCCAATCTCGAAGATCATTATATTCATTCTCGGTCAAATTAGAACTTTCATCATCCCTTGCAGCCATATTTGAAAACTTTTTGTCCAACCAACCCATTTTTGAGGTGGTTGATAGATCGAATACTCCCCCAAATGCTTCATACATCACTTTATTTAAATTAAAACCTAGATCAGAAATAATTTTCTCAACATACTTTTCTTTGGCCTCCTGATATTTCTCTGGATAAGAAGCTTCACCTGAACTTACAAATACTGCTAAGAAAGATTTCTCCTTCAAAGCTTTGACATTCTTTTTAAAAAACCTCTTTGCTTCCTTTGTCCATCTTCCCATTTTTATACCACTACCAATTAGTACAGCATCAAATTGATCCAATGGAGGCCATTTATCCTTTTTTACATTTATAACAGTTGTATCTAAGCCTTGACTTCTCATGATCTCTGCAAACTTGCTCGAAATTTCTTCTGTACTCCCAAATCGAGTTCCATATGCTATCAACACTCTTTTTGTCATCAAACAATCCTCTTTTGCTTCAAAAGTAATTTGAAAAATTTATTTTAACGGATTTCTAATAAAGTGATATAGACAAACATTAACAGTTTTTTTTCTACAGACCATTTTATTATTTTATAAGCAATTTCAAAGCTGCACCATTTCCAATCTGTATGTTCAGCAGGATTCAATACTGGATCTTGAGGTTGATCTATACGAGCTATGAAATTATAAAATGTAATCTCCTTGAGATCTTCTTGAAGTTGAGGAGAAATTTCCTCACCTTCATCTTCTTCATTTTCTGTGTATAATTCATGAGGAATGTTAAGTGGAAGTATAAGAGCAGAAATGTATCCTGT
>JAEOTU010000009.1 GCA_016839665.1 Candidatus Hodarchaeota archaeon | reverse complement strand
TAAATAATACTTGAAAAACTACACTTTGAAAGATTAGACTTCTCTCAATTACTTCTTTAAAGAACGTGATGCCCATCACACTATTAAATCGGTCGTAATCCCTTTCAATATTTGCTTGGGCGGTTCCAACATCGCCTTGAACGTTACAAACAAACCATTTGGCGAGGGTGGAGTTAAAAAACTCTTTAAAATAATCTGTAGCAATATACAAATATTCGCCATTCCCAAGGAAGATATTTCCTGGAATAATTGCGCTTACTGTTACATTTACAGTTTGATTCTCAGCTATTTTTACAGAAATATTTGATCCTAATTGAATTTTAGGACGAATTCGCTGGTAAAGGAGATGGGAAATTAAGCCATTTGTAACATTTTTAGTTATTGTCACATTCCCAATTATTGTCTCTTCAGTTGTTTCATTCAGAAATAGATATGACAGCTGCTCATCATCGATAGTTTCTAATACAGGTTCAGCAAAATGGGAATATTTAATCGGATCAACACCAAAGATATACCCCTCCTCCCCTCCAATCTCGGTTCGTGTTTCTTGGATGAATGAGGACCGTCTAATGTCCTGACGTATATCTAGCTCTTGAGTAAAATTAGTAAATGGGAGTTGCGTATCCCGAGCCTCTATAACTAGCTCGATTCCACCCCACTGATTCTCGAAATAGTCTGGTACAGCCGCTATCACTGCAGCTGAAGTCAGTCCTACAACAATAATAAATGTAAGTGCCAACGCTGAAGTTAATATTGTGAACAACGATTTTTGAAACTCCCTGGCGATATTCCGAGTTGAAATACTTCGTGTAACAACACCAAACCAAAAAAGGACTCTCATTGCAACACGTGGAAGAAAAATGAGGATACCAATTTCTAAAAGTAATGTGCCTAAAAAGATCATAACGACTACTAGAAAGTGTATCGAAAGAATTTCAAAATCTAGGAATCGTGATGGACCAACGAAAAACTGTAATACAAATCCTGTTAACGCAAGAAGGAACCCAGCTCCTACAGTGTATTTCCAATTGGTGAAGATGTCGAATGATTGCGCAGTTCGCATTCGCGAATGAATATTTTGGATTACAGGCATCGTAATTGCTAAAAAGATGGGGTAGAGGCCTGCTACTAGAGCTACAATAATCCCTGAAGAAAATGTTGCAATAAGTGAGGATGGATGAATAGATATCGACTCAAACACTAAGGATGGATAAAATATGCTCATCGAACTAATTAACACATTTGAAAAACTGATACCCACAATTAACCCAATTATGGACCCGATTATCGAATAAATTAGAATTTCAATTGCTACAACTTCAACTAATTGCCTTGAATCAGTCCCCACAGCACGAAGAATCCCAAATTCTTTTTGACGATCCTTAATAGCAATCGCTAGGATATTTGTTAGGAAAAGAAACTCTACAAAGAACGAAGCAATGATAACTAGATTCATTGCTGTTTGATAGGCTCGAATTCCTGTAGCTTTAATCTCTGAAAAGTCTTTCTGTACACTAACAATATTATCTATTCCAACCTCATCTTTGAGATTCTCCCCTGTTTCTTTAATATTAATGAAATTCTTTACTGATACATGAATTTCACATCTCAATTCTTGCTGACGGTTTTCTGGAATGACATCCATCAGAGTATAGATATCCACAAGAATAAAAAAAGAGCCTATCTTGTTACCAAAGAAAGGTTGATCACTTATAATTCCTCCAACGGAAACATCACCAAATTCAATATCTTCTGATAAAGATCCAAGTTCTCCTCCAACATCAACATTACTCAAATCTCGAACGGTTTGAGAAATTATTATTGTATGACCTGAAACTTTGCGTACTCCTTTTGTTAAATTCATATGCGGGAAATCGGGATGAGTTTTCGAGTCAATTCCAAGCAATAAAATGTTTTGTGATATCGATTCGTTCAGAATATCTCTTGCATCTGCATAGTAAACTGGACTTGCTTTTGCTACTCCTTTGGTTTGTTGAATGTCTTTTGCTAAAGCTTCTAGAGCAGATAGATTGAGCCATGTATCAGGATGTACAGTAATATCTGTATAGTTTTGATTTCTATGATCAAATAGAAAATCATCATACAGAGTATCAACACTAACAACGATTCCCGTCTCGAGAGCGATTGTAAGTAAGATTCCGAATATTAGGAGGAATGATCGGTACTTTGAGCGAGTAGCGTTTCTCCAAGCTAAACCAAATGTTAACCTAGACCGCACCACACTATTATGAATCGATCCTCTAAGAATCTCCTTCAAAGACGATTGCCTTACACTCCAGCTTTTGGTATAGATCGACTCTCTGAAATCTCTTTTGCGGATTGAAAAATTAGTCAAAATACTTTTGCTTTGGATAGCCTTTCGAAATTTTGTTTTTAGGGACAAAAAATTGGCTTTGATCCCATTATTGCGTATTGATTCTTTGAAAGGCTCCCGCATGAGTAAGAAAGCACACCCTAATACAAGCAATTAACCAATGATTCTTGTTTGTTTTAAAACCATCCTATCGATGCATCAAGAATAGTTAAAACTGGCTAATTTTTACATATTTAAAAGTCTCTTGCCAAGTATTGTCATCGAACTTAATTTCTTTTAAATTCTGGAGTTTATTGTAATAATTACAAGAAATTAACTTGGAATTTAGTCTGAATAATGCTTAATTATTCTTAATCCACTATTTAGATCGAGGGTAAGATTAATTGACTCAAACAAATTATAACAAGCCTAGAAGAATTCAAAAGATTATGATTTCCCCCAAACGACTATTATTCATCAAACTCTGGCCAGGTACATAAATCCTCTACAAATCTAAACATTTTGTGAAGAGTTGATCAGGATTCATGCTAAACACCAGTCTTGAGAACTGGCGCACCCTTACCTGGAGTAGGGGTGTGATCGCGGGGGACTATCCCGCCTCCTGAGCCTTGGCGCCGAGTAATTAGTCGGGGTAAACCAACCGACACCTTACTCGTTGAATTACTCAGGTGAGCCGTGAACTCATCTATC
>JAEOTU010000369.1 GCA_016839665.1 Candidatus Hodarchaeota archaeon | reverse complement strand
CCGACAAACAAACTCGGAGGACTTGGTCCATAATATCCATTCTTTAATTTTGGTAAGGCCTTTCTGACAGGTAGTAATGCTTTTGTTCTTAGAATAATTGGACAATAAGAAAGACCACATAAAAATTTGCCTCCTTTACATCGTAAACAAAGATCTTTATTTGCAGGTACCTGAACCATGATTTGCCCACAAGAAAAGTTTTCATTATTAGGTTATACTTCTATTGACCATTATTTATTTCAAGCATTTGTTGGATTGGTTGAGAGGAATTGATTACATTAACCTCCCTATAATTTCCCTTTTTCCCAATTACTAACGTTCCATATACTCCATCGAAACCGTAGGGATGGAAAGTGAAATCACCTGCTTTAACCTGAAGAATTCCCTTAAGAATGGATGTTTCAATTTGACTAATAAGTCTTTCCTCGACCTCGTCAGAAGTGAGTTGCCATAAGTTACGTTCAGGGCCCAAAAGACTAGTAATATGATGGTATTGAGTGATTAAAGACTTAGCTGTCTTAGTTTTTATCTTTAATACATGACTCAGGATATCAATCAAAGGTACCATTCGAATAAACTTCTTGGCTGGTTGAACATCCCCGAGTTTTCTTTCTACTCCTTGAGCATGACTTATCTCGACACATCTCTGGAAAACTCCAATCGTAAGAGACTTATTACAAATTGGACATAAATCATGCAAGGGTACGTATTGAGGGGAGAAAAAACAGTAATCATTATCGCCATGTAATCCAGGGCGTTTTCTACCAGCACGATGACCAGTCAGAAAAAAACGTCCCTCTTCAGGGGGAAATTCAACTGTATATAAAATGTGATTTTTTCGAAGAGCTGAAATTAAATTTGGATAATCTAATTTTGAAAGAGAGAGAACAGTAAATTCGCGCCCCATTCGATGCAGAGCACTTGAATGAGCATCTGAATTTGATATTAACACACGATCGTCTAATTCTGGAATCATCGCTAAGAATTCAGGATCAGCTGATAATCCTGTCTCAAGGATACGTATCCTGGATGTTACTGAACCGAAAAAATCAGATAACTGGTTAATACGAATATTTCCCTTACCAGTCCCGAAAACTCCTTGTGGTGTCATAATATGAGCAGGAATGGCTTCAATCAACGGGTCAATATCTAATATGGTGTGAATTCTTTCTGCAACCTGAATAGAGGATTTACATGTTATAAAAGGCCTTGCCATTCTGTGATGCTTAATACCCCATTGATCTAGAAGGTTTCTAAAGGTTTCTACTGAAGTAAAGTCAGGAAAAAGAAAGATAACATGGGCTTCTTTTGAATATTTTCCTATTCTTGAAGTAAATATCATCTCGGTTTGTAAAATAAAACGTGTTTGACGATTATTCTCGAGAAAAAATATTCCTTTTGTATCTTCAATAAAAACTCCTTTGAGGATTTCCGTCCACACCGTATATTGACAATCACCTGTTCCAACCAAGTCTACTCCTTTCAGTGGCATTGTTTGATTCGAGCTTCTCAGATGAGAAATGGCTTTTTTCTCATTCTCTACCTTATTTTCAGGTGAATGTTTGAGAGCCTGTGTTCCTCCTGCAAATACCGAATGAGCGTGTAAATCAACAGCTATTTCCAAATAAGCTCTCCTCTTTATACTTCAGATTTTTTGTCATTATTAATTTAGGGAGTAGTCCTATAATCTAGAACCTGATCTCCAACTAGTTTCAATAAACCTACTCCTTTAGTAGAGTCACCAACCATGAAGAGGGCTACCTCATTAGCACTATCTGAAGCCCACTTCAAAGCAATGGTGTTAGAGCCATATTGGGACATTACAATCTGAAATAGATCTGTATGAAACAGTCGTAAGCTAAGTTGGTTAATAGCCATGAAAATCTGGCACACTTGAGCATGTTTTTTTCTAGTATGAACGGAACTTGTTCTCAGTGTTTCGACAAAACTCTCATTACAACGGAAAAGAGATACATCTGTGATAATTGGTTGAAAACTCTTTAATAATTCGAAACTCTTGTTTAAATAATGATTCTGAGGATAAAGTGATTTTGCATCCTTAAGAAATGTTGTATAACGTGAAATCTTTGGTTGTTGTTGAAATGCGCTTTGTAAATTCAAATCCCAGAGAATTTCCCGAAAAAATCTAAATAGACTCCCTAATCGTCCTTTTCCTGAACTAAAAGCGAGAATAAAAATATTTCCTATATATATCAGGTAGAATTGTTGATTACTGTATGTTTTACCATGAATCTCGATAGGGAGCGAATCAAAAAAAGCCTCGTACGATTTAAGTTCACTTTCATAAGTGTGTAAGATTGAAGGCAGTTGATTGACCAATGAAATTATGTTTGGAGACAAAACAATATTGTGGATAGCTCGAATTGTACCATTCGAAACTATAACAGTTTCCTTTTCAGTACAGATTTCACTAATTCGATCTTGAAGAACATTATCTATCTTCGTTAATAGAACCTTTCTGATATTTCCAAACACTTCTTCCAAGGAAAAAGATTCATTCTGATTGTTGTTTTGAAATTTAATATCATGGATAGCATCTTGTAGAATGTTTGAGAAGGTTAGAGAATGTTGCAGGAGTTTATCTTGATGAGATCGTGGAATAAACAACATAAAACTTTCAATTCGATTTTTCCCTCTTGCTGCAGGATCCTCAATTGTAAAAGAGTGTATCAGTACTCGTCCTCGGAGTCCCGTAACATTTATCGGTATTATTGCTGTATCAGGTTCACCTGTTGGTTCACCTACCCCAATAGCCATTGTAAATAACGTGGTTGTGACTCCCTGTAGAATAATCTTAGGAATTTCCATTCCATGGACTTTATAGGAGTTTAAAACAGGGCCATGCTCTTCGTCAAAGACAATATGGGCTATGAAAAATTCAACAGGAACGACATCGTGCGTTTCAAACGTTTCCATGGTTTTTTGATTCACCTAACCTATGATTGTGACTCTTTCTTCTTTACTTTATTGATTATTTCCTCCCATTCTTGTTCTTGTTTCGATTTTTTTGGAGTTTTTAACTGATCTTTCACTCCTAGAATATCTAATGCCCATTGGCGTTCTTTTTCACGCTTCTGTTGTTTTTTCTTCTGACGATGTTCCGCCGCATCAATCCAAATCTCCAATGCAGGTTCCTGAATCCCACATGCTGTACAAACATATAATTTTTCTTCTGGGTTCCAGAATAAAGTTCCTCTCTTACAAGCACGGCAGAGAATTCTTGAGTCACGAACAGGAGGCTTGGACAAACTCATTCACTTTTCCATTTCCAAAATTTCATCTATTTCCTTTTGACTAATTGATAAATAGGAAATTGAGGGTTTCGGATGTTTTGCTAAAGGCCATTGCTCTAAAATATGTAATATGGTGTCTACACCCGGTTCAACAATTAGTTTTAGGAGTTCAAGATCTACGTATGGATCTGACAACACTCCTAAAAAGGCAATACCACCCATTGTTCGTAAAAAGAATTTAAAATTACTACTTTCTGAGGTGAAAGAAACCCAGGGGGAGCTACCAATTTCTTTACCAATGGTATCCATGTTAGATTGAATTCCAGCCACTAATGAACAAAGAATAAGGCTACTTTCCTTACCTAAAGTGCCTTCTAGATTCACCTCATCGATTAGAAGTCCATCTGTGTCAACACAAAAACAGGAGTATATACCATTAAGAGATTTCACAATATCAATTAAAACCTGTTGAATCCCTGTTTTTGTTTGATTTGGTCTATCATTTGAGAAGGGCAAGGATAATCAACAATATTTTTCTGAAATCTTTCAAAAAGAGCAATACTATTTTCAGAGGTTATTGTTTCTCCAATATTTAAGAATGTATTTCCTCTTTTTAGCTAATTTTAGTTTAAGTTAAAAGCCAGTGATTTACCACAGAGAAACCGCTGTCAAAAAAGAGGCGGTCTTTATAAACATGCATTAGACGAACTACTTGGAACAGTAGGCGGCTGAGGAAAGCGGCTCAGCTAGATCGTAACGCTATATGACGAGCTTAATCCCAGAATTGAGGGG
>JAEOTU010000060.1 GCA_016839665.1 Candidatus Hodarchaeota archaeon | reverse complement strand
TTGATGCACTCAGAGATTTGAATGGATTACCGCTGTCCCCGGAATATGTATTTGCACCACCCCAAGTGGGTTTCGTGTTTATGTATGTTCCTGGTTGGCAGGTTGTTATAGTACATGGTGAAACTGCTCAAGTTCTTCCTGAGATGGTGATTTCAAGGGTGAATATTCAAACGCAAGACCCACAGGAAATCATGACTCTTGCCCGCATGATGGTTTTGAGGTGGTCTGGCTTCGACGCCTTCGCTTCCGTAGCTGGTGAAGTCTTCCATTTACAGATAGGTGAGCATTATATAGCCAGTGGTTTCACCACTGCTCTATTCCCGTTAATATTGGTGGTTCTAAACGTGGGAGCCTTCATGTTAGGAGCTGTTTATGAACGAAGACGGGAAGTTGCAACTATGTCTGCAGTGGGCATGAACCCTTTTCACATCTCAGCTGTATTCGTGACTGAAGCTGTAGTTGTAAGCGTCGCAGCTGGGAGCCTAGGATATATCCTAGGTTTGACCAGCTACCGCTTTATGCCCATGTTTATACATGGTTTAATATTGAAACAGAAGGTAGAAGTGAGCTGGGGCATCATTGTCCTCATTCTTTCAATATCAGCTGCAGTAATGGGTTCAGCCTTGCCTGCTACTAAGGCTTCTGTTATTGTTACACCATCCCTCCTGAAGAAATGGAAAATCGAAAGCCGACCCAATACGAGCACGGAACCATTCCTTCTCAGTTTGCCCATCCGAATCAATGAAAAAGAATTGGAGACTTTCCTTGTCCTCATGGAAAAATGGCTTCAAGAATCACCTTTTATTGAAAAAGTCAAGGTTTCCAGCAAGGGATCAGCTACCTGTATATCTTTTACTTTCGTTTTAACCGAATATCAGAGTGTTGTGACCGATAATATACTGTACTTGGAGAAGACTCATCTCCCAAACCAATATATTGCCTGTCTTTCCTGTAAAACTCGGCAAGAGATGACGATGTCCCGCTATGAAGCTAGCGTACATAGAACAACCACTTTCATTCGTAGCCTCATTCTCCAATACAGCATAGCTAGCTAGGCTTCTCGAATACCCTATGTTTTTTATACATAACTATTCCACGTAGATATATTTCTACTAATGAATCTTAGACGTATTCTATTTTATTATCCATTAACAAGGAATTCTTGGACTCCACTTAATTGTTGTTACCATTTAGCTAGCTAGATGGTATGTTGAATTCTCCTTCCAGAGCTAGCTAGCACGCTGAACTGGATAGACGAGATATTGACCTCAGGGTACCTTTATTTACGAGGCGAGGAAGGGAGCTGAAGTGTTTGGGGATAGACTGTGTGAACCAGCTTCTGTTGGTTATGGAGGTTCTTGATGAACAGATTCGTAAAGTTTCCGGGAAGATCAAGGATTTAGTCAAGGAGAATGAGGATAGCTAGCTGGTGGGAGGTGGGAGTAACGGGCGAGCATATTTATCTCCATTCGTCATTAAGATCAATCTTGTTTGACAAACGGTCGGGAGATGGAACTGCTGGAAGGATGGTCGGCTTATCTTCAATACCTTGATGAAGGCTCTTATTCAGTTCGGGTCGTCACTTCAAATATTGCTCCGCAGAGCCTTGTTCCTGAAAGGGAAAGAGTGATGATCTCTGAGCTCGGTTATTCTTTGTGGCCTTTTCAGGAGAAGATTCTTGGTGAGATGGGTGAGTCTGATTTGATTCTTGGGTTGCCTACTGGTCTAGGTAAGACGTATCTAGCTGGGGCAAGATTGCACGAGGAGTCGAGGAAGACTCCAATACGGGTGCTTTTTCTTGTTCCTTCTGTTCCTCTCGGGGTTCAACAAGCGTTTTTCGCACGGGAAAAACTCGGTGTACAAGCGTTCTTCGTTTCAGGAGGAGTATCTCCCAAGACGCGGGAGAAGCTCAGGGTTTGGAACAACTCCTTCGTTGTTACGACTCCACAGACCTTCTACAACGATAACCTGAAGAACCATGAAAAAATCTTGAGAAAGGCCAGAGTAATGGAGGAACCTATCCGGTACTTGTCAGACTTCATGGAGAGTTTTCCTTTCGATATTGTTGTAGCTGACGAGTGCCAAAGATACATTGGCTTGACGGATGGCTACTCCGTCCTATTGTCGGCTAGAGCTTGCAACGCTAAGATTTTGGCTTTAAGTGCTACTCCTCAGCTTCACGCGCCACAGAGGCTTAAAGAGCTAAGAAAGGTCTTCGATGAGATCCGAATCTTCAGCGTAAATGAGCCTGGAATAAAGGAGCATATGCCCGAAAGGTTGCTTATAGTTGAGCAGATGGAAACTCCTCCACCACTCATGAGAGTATACCATGCTCTAGGCAAACTCATCAGCGTCTACAATTTCCGTATCCAGAGAATGTACGGTTCGAAACATCCACGAAACTGTTCCAGACACGCGTTATGCCGAGCTCTTCTCGCAATCAGAATGTTGAGAATGAGAATTGTGGAAGATGGCGCTAGCAGCGTCAGAGACTACAAGACCTGGAGATTCCGTGACCTCAAGAATAAAAGAAAGAACCTCGAAGACACCTCAATTTACACCGCGTACCATGAAGCCCTTAAAGACTGCTTCAACCACAAACTCGAAGCTGCTGCCCACATCCTGAGAAGAGAGTCCTACCAGAAGGTAATAGTCTACGTAGAGTCTGTGGAAGCAGCAAAGCAACTTGCTACAGTTCTACAAAACCAGAAAGCTATCGAAAAGGTTGCATGTCTAGTTGGAAAGGGCGACATGACAATGGACCAACAAGCATCCGCCCTGCTACACTTCAAGGAAACTGCTGAAGCACTTGTGTGCACCAGCGTGGGAGAAGAAGGACTGGACATACCTTCCGCAGACCTTGAAATCTGGATTGACCCCCCCAGCAATCCCAGGAAGTGGATACAACGGTTTGGACGCATTCTCCGACAACCAGGAGACAAAAGTGTTGCGAAAACCATAGCCTTAGTAAGCAAAGACACCCATGAAAAAACCAGACTATTTAGCGTAAAGGACAAAGTTGAAAAGATCTATGGCTTCACACAAACCATGAAGACCACAACATTCAAGCCCCTCCCCGAAGACCAGAAAACCATTACACAATACATACAACCATAGAAGCACGCATTGTTGGGAGCTCCGATATCTATCTGGTTTCAGTCCATGTATGATTGCATTTTGTGCATCTATAATGTTCTACTGTTCTTTCTTGTCTTATACCTGCATGTTCTCCAGAAATGGTTGAAAACCAGTAAGCTAGCTAGCATGCCAAAGTGCGGGGGGTGGGATTCGAACCCACGAACCCCTTCAGGACGGGATCTTGAGTCCTACGCGCGTTGTACTTTTGTCAGACGCTCCGCGCATCTAGTCCCGTGAAGGTTGACCTGGCTCTGCGACCCCCGCATGTCTGTAATTTATTTCTCGGTTTCTACTATTTATTTCCGACTGGAAGCTTCGGGTAAAAGTTTATCACGGAGAGGAAATAATCTTGATTTCTTAAAACATTTTTTATGGAAATCAATGTATGAATCTTGTGTTAGCGAGATATCTTTCTCTTGGTTCTCGATATTTCTAAGGAAGTTCTTTTTGACAAGAGCTATCTTGATGTACCCTCTTGTTGTTATTCTTGAACTTATCACACGAGTATTTTGGCGCGCTCTGAAGTATGCTAGCTATAGAAGTATTAACTTTTCATATTTGACAGTTGGGGCACAGATATATGTAGCCTCCACTGACGCTTAACTTTTCTATGAGAGTCCTACATTTTGATCATCTCTTGTGCTTCATGTTCGGACCCATGGCTGGTGTGTAGCTACCTTGATTTCCATATAGGTCGTAGAACTGGTCTTTGCAGTTGAGATTGATTCTTTCTTTGAGAATAAGTGTAATAGCATCATAAAGGGCATGTTTCTCGTTTTCAGTTAGATCTGATGCCCTTCGTTTTGGATGAAGTCCTGCTCGGTATATAATGTCTTGGAAGGAACTATTGCTAAGTCCTACTACAACAGCTTGTTTTCCTACAAGCATGGATTTGAGCATACGATTCTTAGACTCTAGGAGCTTTGAGAAGGTCTTATAAGTAAATTCTTCATCTATAGGCGAAAGTTTTTCCGGATTGAAATCTCGTTTATGTACATAGCAGTTTATCAAGTCACTTTCACTCATCGCTTTGATGATACCCATGCTAGTGAGCCTTACTGTTAATGAAGTATTATCAACGAAATCAAGTTTCAAGTGGAACTTCGAATCTGTTTTCTGATTTTTGTGAAATAATATTTCTCCTCCATACTCAAGACCTAAAATAAGATTTATTCCATTGTTCAGTTTTATCCAAATAACATTCCCCCTAGATACCACCGATTTTATTTCTCTATTAACAATTTGATCGAAGGTTGTTATATTCTTGTTCAACATACCAATTCTTTGCAGCCTCTCATAATCCTGCAAATAATAGGATTTAATATTCTTACTACGAAGTTCCCTATTCATCTGTCCTGCAAGAAATTTTGCCTCTGCAAGTTCAATGCTCAACGATGTTCACCTGTATTATAAATACGTTGTGCGAACACATTATTCTTAGTATTTTTAACTAGGAATATTATTGTTTTCTATTCAATGTACCATTTTAGTGTCTATGCACACGCTAGTAATAGAACATCGGCAATAGAGTATGGAATGACTTGTAATCCAGATAATTAGAACTTTTTCAACTACAGAGCGTATGAATAGGTGATACTTTAGCTAGCTTAATAAATTAAAATACCCCTTTTTGATGCTAATGCGAAATAATAAACTGTATAGTACCAGTGTCATGATCTTATCTTTGTCTTCTTTAGTTGAAAACATGGCTTATGCATTACCTATGTCGTATTTTCCCCAATACGCGGAGCTACTGGATGCACCAATATTGTATATAGGATTTTTCACAGCTGCCTTCACAGCAGCGAATGCATTACTCTCACAAAAATTTGGTAGCATTTCAGATAAGATCGGTAGAAAACGACTTATACAAATAGGACTGCTTTTTGACATTTTCCTTGGAACTTTAACAGGGATCATCTGGAACTGGAGTCATTTGCTGGTTATTAGAATTCTTAATGGAGTTGCTACAGCAGCTGTTGCAGCTCCTGCTGAAGCTTCACTTGTAGATCAAGTTCCTGTGAAAAGAAGAGGTGAAGCTTTGGGTTTTTATTTGACGTTGGGAATGGTGGGATTCAACCTTGGTCCAGTCTTTGGGGGTGCTATTCAATCCGTATGTAATGATATACTCGGTTTAGGGCTTGAATGGAGCTACCGAATCCCTTTCTTTATTGATTCCTTACTTGCCCTTATAGCATGGGTTCTAGTCCATTTTGGTGTTAAAGAGACCCGAGGAAAATTCTCCTCAAGATCATATTCTATTATAAGAGAATATGAGACCCTAAGTGATAGGACTCTTCTATCGTTGAAGATTCTTTATATCACTTCGCTTGCGACTGGTTTCGCCGTTGGTTTCATAATTCCAATCAGTGTACTTTACTTCGTGGACATCTTCAATGCAACCTCACTTCAGATAGGCTTAGTATTATCTATCTCAGGTTTTGTCGGTATTGCCTGTAACCTTTATGCAGGAAGAATATCTGATAAGGTAGGTAGAAAACCAATAATAGCCATTGGAAGCATACCTTCGCGCATAGCTACAATTATATTTCCATTTGCACCCGACCTTTTATCTTCAGCAATAGTGACTGTTTTCCGATCTTTTGGACATAATATTGCTATGCCAGCGTCCAGAGCTCTAAATGCAGATTTAATACCAGAAGCTACAAGAGGAAAACTATTTGGAAGAATGTCCGCATTCTTTAGTATTGGAGCTATTTTAGGCCCAATTTTGTCAACATGGATCTATGCAACTTACAGATTTCAGGTATTCAAATTCTCTTTTCTAGGAGGCTTGGTTGTAAAAGGAGCTGGATTACCTTTTTTCATTAGTAGCATGATAGGATTGATTTCTTTGTTCTTATTACTAGTATTCGTTGAAGAACCTAAAAGAACATTCACTCGAAATTAGCACATGAAAAAGACCCTATGTTGCATTACTAAGATAATAAGAGATAAATTTTGTTAAAAAAATCTTTAGCTATAAAATATTATTGGTGTCAAATACAGAAATTGTATTGATATTTAGTTATCTTTAAATGATAGTGCTTCTGTTGTAAGGTTAGTTAAATTAACTTGATTTTCATGATTACCTAAAATAGCATTAATAACATTATGCGCGCACATTAAATCGGTAGGAGGTGACATGTATTGAAATGTCCAAACTGCGAATCTGAACTTAATACAGATGCAAAATTTTGCACAAATTGTGGAGTATCACTTGTTCCTGGAACAGATACTGAATTTATTATAACCACAACACCTTCTATTGAAGGTTACAGAATAAGAAGAATCTTGGGTGTAGTTACCGGTCTTACACCAAGGACAAGAGGTGTTCTTGGTAAGTTTGTAGCTGGAATACAGTCGATGTTTGGTGGAGAAATTACCGCATTCACTACAGAACTGGAGAAAGCTAGGATTGAAGCAATTCAAAGAGCCAAATCTAAAGCTTTGGCACTTGGAGCAAATGCCATAGTGGGATTGGATCTAGAAACATCTGACCTAGGACTTCAATCAGGCATTGTAGTAATATCTGCAACTGGAACAGCTGCGATAATTGAAGCCAAATCAAACTAGACATCTAGCTAAAAAAATAATATATTTCTCTTAAACCCTAGTTCTGGAACTCAATATTGGACCCTTTGAACCTAATAATATTCACTGTAACTCCTCCTTCTGTCGGCTTGGCATGTTTATTTCTATAGATCATATTGACCCAAAATCTGTGCTGTAACTTCATAACTGATTTCTACATTGAACTCAACTTGTTCCTTCATGTATGTTTCACCGCGATCTAGAAAAAAGATGTTTATTCTAGCTACCCTTCCTGCTATTTGTTTTCTGTGGTTAGTAAGTTGGTCATTGTGTTGGATAGGACAAAGAAGATAATTCAAAATAGAACTAAAAGAAGCGATTAAGAATGGAAGTTCAAATTGACCCGAAGATTCTTAGCCTTGTTTCAACTGTCGAACAAGACTTTTCTAAAGCGATTTCAGAGGCATTACAAGTTTGGTTAGAAGGGAAAATATTAGTTTGTCCATTCACTGAAGATTTCTGTGAGAACATTAATAGTTCATGCAATAATTGTTCTTTACCTAAAACACATCACTAGACAGCATTCAGATAAAAGGGTTATTCTTCAAGCTTAGATCCTTTTGGTCTAGCTGAAGACATATTCGATTGAATATATATGCAATAAGTAGGTTTTAATAACTTACATTGTCTAGCCTTTCAATTGAAATTGTTGCGTACGTTTAACGTTTCTAGCTATGATACGCGATGTTTAGATATGTCGATTAATTGTATTTTGTATGATGCTTTGAGATGTTTTGCCCATCTTGTGGAAAAAAAATTGAGGAAGTTTCGAATTTCTGCATCTACTGTGGTTCAGACCTTGGTTCAGTAGAGAGTCTACCAATTAATGAGATCGTCAGGAATGTCTTAATTAAGCGAATAGAAGGAATTAAAAATCGAAACTCAGAAACCGTACAAAAACTAGTTCATGTAGATAAGTATACAAAGTTTGATGATTGGCCACCCTTCGATCTTCAACATAAAGAGGGACTTGAAAGCGAGTTTAAAGCTATAAAAATGCTCAAGAACTACAACTACGAAACTAGAACATGGAACATTGAAGTCTTTGGTGATTCCGCAATTGCAGCTTTCATTATCAGATATCGAGGAACAATGAAAGATATGACTTTTGATGTCCAGTCTCGCGTGACTACTTTTCTAATAAAACACGAAGGAAAATGGAAGATAGTACACGAACATTGGTCACGTTTTCCAAGTGAGTTAAAGCGACAATCAACCAAATCTAAACCAATCGTTTTATAATATTAAAACGCCGTTTCCATTTCAGTGTTCTAGAATAGGGTACTATTATTTTTTTCTAATGTAACTACATTAATTCTCTACTTGGAAAAAATTAAGTGTTCTTCAAAGAATAATGATTTTTTCGGGATAAACTATGTTTCTATTGCTGTTAACTTGTTCTTATTTTAGATGTCTATTTTAGCTAGCTAACACTAGAAGAAAAAAGATTGTTCTAAAGTTCCAAAGAAAGCATATCCTCTTTTAAAATTAATATTCGAATATTCATCTTTAAGATTAAATACAATCATATAAACTATAGAATACGAATTATTCAATCTTGATTGAATAAACAATAATTCCTGGTATTACAGTCCTACGAAACGAAGAGTTTATTTCTACCTTCTTTTACTTACATTCCGTTTCGGAGGAATAACGTAATGAAGATTGTGGGAGGACCCAGTTCGTTACAGTTAGCTAACAGGATTGGAAATATGTTGAATATTCCCTTAATTTCAGTTAAGACTAAACGTTTTCCTGACGGAGAATTCTACCTTAAATTTGAGGAGAACCTTTCTGGTAAAGATTTGCTGATCGTGCAGAGTTTGTATCCACCCCAAGATACACATTTTATGGAACTTCTTCTAATACTTCACACAACAAGAGATTTGGGGGCTAGATCGATTAAAGTTTTTGTTCCATATCTTGCTTATAGTCGTCAAGACGAGCGATACTTAGATGGTGAATGTCTTAGTTCGGCTATGATATCTGAAATATTTGAGAGACTGGGAGTAGATGCTCTTTTTACAATTGATGTTCACAACCAAAAAGTCTTAAAAATGTATAATATTCCATCTTACAATTTGACAGCGGCAGGGGAACTTGTAAAATATTTTGTTGCAAAAAACCTTAAGAATCCTTTAGTTGTTTCGCCTGATGACGAAACAATAGCAATTCAGAGAGCGAAGTACGCGGCTAAGATAATTGGTGCTGAATATAACTTCTTTGGTAAGAAGCGTAACAAACATACAGGTGAAATCAAAACTTTCTCAAAAGAACTCAATGTTAAGGGAAGAGATGCCATAATAATCGACGATATAATAAGCACAGCAAAGACATCAGCGAATGCAACAAGAATACTTAAAGATCAAGGAGCTCGGAATGTTTATGTTGGTGTCTCACATGCATTGCTGCATGGAAACGCTCAGAAAATTCTTGAAATGTCAGGAGCTGACGAAATTGTTGGCACAGATTGTGTTGTAAACGAATTCGCAAAAGTTTCTGTTGCACCCATACTTGTCAATGCTCTCTAAAATTACATTTATTTCGTTTTTGCTAAGGTAGGACTTTTCATTTAGGTATGTCTACTGACTAGAAGGCAAATAAGAAAGCAGTTGGGTTTGTTTCTCGGCTTCACCATTTTCGAACAGATAGCTCTGGACAAAATCTGCTATAACGGGAGTTAGTGCCGTTTCGTTTCCACCAGTAGAGCGTATTGGACCAGCGAAATATACTGCTAGATGCTTAGAACCATAAGGATTTTTTCTAATAGCAATCTAAAATAATCCTTCAGAGTATACTGCTGCGGTTACTCCTTCAGTAAGAATAGCTAGTGCATTTCTGATTGCTTTCCCAGCAGCTTCCTCTTCATCATAATTTCCAAATTTTCCATAGACAATTTCCTGTGCCAATTCTGAATACCACTCTTTCACGAGGCATTTTTTTTAATAGGCTTCTTATTTTTTTACTAAACCTGGAATGTATAAAAATCCTTCAACAATCCCAGCTAAGTCATTAGCAATCTGAACTTCTGGAATAAATTTTGGGTCTAATCCGTTCTTTCTTGCCTTCACTGCAATTACAATATTTTATCAAGTTCAAATTGAAGAGTTTGAATATAATCTGAAATAGACATCTTCTTAAAATTGAACAAAATATATTATCACTGATATGTATTATTCAGTGTGAATCCGACATAGTATTATTGTTGACCATTTATCAATTGGTCTTCCAACTGTTTTTTGATAAGTGTTCTTTGCCAGGTCCTTTCTTTTTTCTACACAAGACTTGCAACGTTTGTGCCGCATATCAGAAGGACCATCACATTGACCACAATTAAGAAGCAATGCTTCTCCCAATCCTCGCAGGTCAGTCCATGCATATTCACGCTCATCATAATATGGTTCAAAATCAGGCCATTTATCGTAAAGATCATCTCTCCCTAGAATTTTTTTTATAGAATTGAAATAATGTTCAAATGTAGTCAATACTAACCTCCCTCACAAATTTATTATTTATGATAAGATCCCGCTTTTATACCTTCTATTAACTCCCGTATCTTAACTTCGATCCCTACTTCCTCGCTTTCTTCAAGAACATTTCCTGTTACTATAATATCTGCTCCAGCATTCACTATCGCCTGAGCTTGCTCGCCAGTTCTTATACCACCACCAACTACCACGGGTATACTCACCATTTCTTTCACCATTCGAACCATCTCCGTAGGTATTGATTCTCCAACACCAGAACCTGCCTCTAGATAGACAAATCTCATACCTAAATACTCAGCCGCCAAGGCGTGAGCTATAGCTAGCTTAGGTTTGTTATAAGGAATAGGATGAGCCTTTCCTATTACAGCGGCAGCGCCTCCTTCACCAACGATCAAATAAGCTAGAGGTATAGCTTCTAGCCCAAACCTTTTAATAAGTGGCGCAGCCAAAACTTGTGCTCCTGTTATGAAGTATGGATCATACGAGTTAAGAAGAGACATGAACCATATTGCATCCGCATAAACACTCACTCCAGTAATATTATTTGGAAAAAGTATGACAGGTATCTTTATTTTTTGTTTTATTTGTTGTACTACCGCATCTAGACGTTTTGAGGATACAAAAGTTGAACCTCCAACCATTACAGCAAGTGCACCTTGTACTTCGACCTCAATAGCCAATTTAGCAGCTATCTCTGGTGTTGTTTTTTCAGGGTCAATAAGTGGTATATATCCTGATCCGTTTTCATTAAGTTTCTTCATAATGTAACGCTCAACTATTCCTATCATCAGTTTCCCTCTATCATTTCCAATTCATTCATTGAAGTTATCTACAAAATTACAATAAACATCAATTTCTTCATATGATTTCTTAATTACCACATCTCTACTTAAACCGCATCCACTACATCTAATTTTTCCTTTTTTTCCATTATTTGATGTTTCAACTTTAAGCTTCTTATATCCACATTTTGGGCATAAAAATACATTTGGAAGTCTTTTTTTAGTTATTCGAACTATCTTTCGTCTTCTTCGTCCCATAAAAACACATCCGTTATTTATGATAATTTAACATTTTTAAAGTTTTACAAATTTATTTTTCATATAATTATCAATTAATACATAGTGAAATAATTCTTATAAAATTTATAAAAAAAGATCAATTAATTTTTGATTCTAATTATCCCAAATATATTCTTTTATTCTTACTTATACCATCGTTATTAAAACAAATATATTGAACCATTATGTTGTATACTAACATGTATCCGTTTGGAGGTTAACTTAATCTGAAAGGTAAAAATTTAAAGGGCGAAGTTCAATCGTGGCTTATAGGATTATTTCATGACCCAATGGTTACCATACTCCTAAATAATAGTCATATTACTAAAACACAACTAGAAACGTTCTTAATAGATGTTCTAGCGAATAATATAGGAGATAATCATATCGATTATGAAAGCAAGGCCAAACTAAGGCTAATAGGAAAAGGAGTTAGCCGTGGATCTTTCAACAGAACTTTAGCACAAGCTCGAAAAAACATCATAAAATCACTATACACAATTATCTTACTTGGTTACCTCGGCATACTTGAAAACCCCCTACTTGACCCTTATATCGAAATAGCATCCAAAATTCGTACTTATTCCGAAGTATATCGTGACTCTTGGACTAAAAAACATAAGGATAATGAACACCTTAGAATAATATCTATACTTAAGAACGAAATAGAAAAAGGCTTAATTCAATTGGCGAATCCATCATCAATATCAGATAGATCGTGATATCACACCTCACATATATTGTCACAGCTCCCTTGTAAATCCCTATAATATCTTCTATTCGCTAATCCATCATATTATTATTTTATATTTGTTGATAAGATTAATATTATGACTGTATTAGTTTATTAACCTATATTTTAGCGTAATATTTATTATTATGAATGTAATATCATATATGATGTTGTGTGATGTGTGATACGTGATATCACGTAAGGAGAAATCATAAAATGATTGATATAATCCTATTGGTTTATTCTATAAGTTTCATTTTCATGGCGGTTATTATGATAATGTATTATCTTCGCATTAGAGAAGAGCATAAAAAATATTCATATGCAAAAACAATACTTGACGATATCATGATAAGCTTTAAAGCAGATATTGACTCCAATAACATTAAGATAGAAAAAATAAAAAAGAACAATGATTTAACTCTTGATAATATAACTAATTCAATAATTAATATCAGAACAAGACTTTCAGAAATAGATGGAAGGTTAAATCAACTAACAGAATCAAGTACTTCAATATTTAAGGATAATGATTTTCAAAAAAATAGCTTTAAAAATCTAATGTCAAAAGAAAAAAATCTAAATAATAGATACAATAATAATGAATATGTACAAGAAACAGAAATATCATCTAAGACTAGAAAAGAACCTCCCATATCAATACAAAAAGAAAAAGCACTTTACTCCTTGACAGAAACAGAACTTATAATCCTTAGATTATTACTTGACATGGGAGAAACAACAGCTCCAATAATAAGGCATAAAATAAATCTAACTCGTGAACATACATCAAGATTAATGAAACGACTTTATTCCCAAGGATATATAGAGAGAAGAACAGAAAAGATGCCTTACAAGTATAGATTAAAAGAAGAAATGATAGGTATTTTACGTCCACAGACACATAACGGCTAAAAATCAGTAGGTTGAAGTAAATTTTTTATTCCTTTGGAAAAGAGTTTATAAAAAACCCTATTTCCCTTTTTCTTTTTAATAATTAGATCTCTATCAGATAGTCTGCCTAAATAAGTTGAAATAACAGAAAGTCCTATAGATTCACCGATTTTATTTTCATAGATTACTTTTACTTCTTTTGCTGAGAACCATACCATAGGAAACTCATTTTGAACCAAGAATTTTACTTTATCAAATGTTGACATAAACTCTTGTTTCTTAGTTTGAGTAGGAATACCAGGCATTCCCCCCAATAGTTCAATAATATCAAGAATTCTTAGAGCATTTTTTCGTGTTACTCTACCTTCTAGACTTATAGTGTAACGGTTTCCCGATTCATCATACACATCAACGCGCATTTTTTTTACAGGCATAAAGAATCCCTAATTTTACTTATTTTTAGTATTTACTGTTTCACAGGTTATAAAACAAACGGTTAACCATTTTAAATATAATGATTTTAATCTACACTAATATAAAAATAGCCTTATTTTTGGTTTTTTTACTTCACAATATTAACTAATTTTATTTCATAGTAACAAATAATAAAGCCTGTTTTAGTACTATTTTCCACAGGAAACATAGGGGTATCTAATTAACAATAAATAAATACTAAAAATAATATCATACAACAATTAAAGAAAGAAAAACGTGGTATTTACATATACTTTTAAACATAATTAACTGGTATTTTAAAAAATTCTCTGATAACATAATATATTTTTTATACTTTCTTTTATAATTCTTTATCATAATTTAATTACTATTTTTTTTAAAAAAAAAATAAAATAGTAATCACCTACCCCTAGATTTCCATTGGAAAAATATCTATACGGTTTTTATTATCGAATTGAAATTATTGTACAAAATAATTAATTATTAGAATATGTATAAATTAAATTGTAGATTTTTAAAAAAGAAATATACAATATAATTTAAATATATTAATGATGAAATTGACAAGGGGGGTTCCTTAAACATTATCAATTAAGAATAAATATTTTCTTAGGGGTTTCCATAAGAAATAAAGGGGTAGGTCTACCATTAATTTTTTCATTCTTTTTTTTATCAAATTTATTGTATGGTAGCCCTTATTTTATTCCAAATAAATACAAAACAAAAATACAAAAATTTATTACCTTTCATAAATGGAGTAAGCATAATTGAAAAAGGATATTTTGGAAGAAGTGTTTAACAATTTTCTAAAAGGACCAAGTGTATTTAAAAATAGAAAATCTCTTAGACATGATTATGTTCCATATAAATTGCCACATAGAGAAGATCAGATTAGATTTTTAGGTGAAACGTTAGCCCCAGCTCTTAGGGGTTCTCCCTGTTCAAATATTTTAACATATGGTAAAACTGGAACTGGTAAAACAGCAGTAATGAAATATGTTTTAGGAAAACTCCAAAAAAGAGCTGAAACTTTCGGTTCTTTTCTAAAAGTTAGTTTCATAAATTGTAGACTTACAGGAACGGAATATCGTGTTCTTTCAAGTATATGTTCATCACTAAATACTTATGTTCCGTTTACAGGTCTAGCTGTTGGAGAAGTTTTTGATAGATTTAAGAATTGTCTAAATTCAAATAATATTTTTTTGCTTGTTGTCTTGGACGAAATTGATGCAATTATTAAGGCAAAGGGTGATGCATTACTTTACGAATTAACACGTGTTAATGAAAATTTGTCTAATAGTCGGGTAATGATACTCGGAATTTCAAATGATTTGAAGTTTAAAGAATATCTTGACCCAAGAGTATTGAGCACATTGAGCGAAGAAGAACTTGTCTTCAGACCATATAATGCGAATGAACTTCAAGATATACTTGTGCAAAGAGCGAAGTTATCGTTTAATGAAGGCGTACTATCTCACAGTGCAATTAAACTATGTTCTGCACTTGCTGCTGCAGAGCACGGGGACGCAAGGAGAGCAATTGATCTTTTAAGAGTTGCGGGTGAATTGGCAGAAAGAAGAGGAAATAATTATATTGATGAAAAACATGTTAGAGAAGCACAAAAAAGAATAGAGCATGATCGTATTGCAGAAACTTACAAGGGTTTACCTACTCACTCAAAATTGATTTTGTTAAGTGTATTCTTTTTAGAAAAGAAGAATTCTAATGGATCCATAACCGGTGATATTTACAATCTTTATACTGAGCTTTGTAATAAATTTGGAAAAGAACCATTAACACAGAGGAGAGTAAGTGGATTAATAAGTGAACTTGATCTAATGGGACTTTTGAATTCTCATGTTAAAAGCTTAGGTCGATATGGACGCACAAAGAAAACTAATCTAGGTATTTCATGCAGTATAATTAAAAAAGGTTTTCTAGAAGATAATTTGTTTAAAGAAATGGTTAACTATCAACCAAAATATTTCAGGAAGCAAAATAACTAGGTATGTTACAATTCCCTAAAAAGTGTCTCATTTATTCGATTTTCTTAAGTACTAAATATTTACAAAGCTTATAGGTGTAACACTAAAGTCATGAAGGTTTACAATTGGTGCAATACTTGGATTAGAAGTATTTCCCATCTCCCTTAGTTAGCTCGTGCTCTTTCTAATATGCAGAAAGATTGCATGCGTAGATATTTATTCATTCCATTAAGGTTTTATCCTTTATACGGGTTCAAAATATAGGGGAAAGTAAATGGAACTTCGGAAAATACAGAAAACAAGGGGTGGAACATTCTTTGTAACAGTGCCTAAGGAGTGGGCAATAAAGAATGGGATAAGTCGAGGTTCAGTTGTCTCAACATCTGTTTCGTCTGATGGACATCTTGTTATTGATCCAAAGTATAATTTAGAACAAATACAAAGTATAGCCACAGTAATTCCTGGACCTTACTTAAGTCGCGAGATAATAGGTAAATATCTTCTTGGTTATGATATCATTCAAATAAAGGCAAAAGACAGAATTAGTATGTCACAACGAGAAACAGTAAAAGATACATCAACTCGCCTTATTGGATTAGAAATTATTGAAGAAGATTATAGTAAGATAGTTATGCAAAGTGTATTGGAGCCATCTGCATTCCCGCCTTCAAAAATACTTAGACGTGAATATTTAATAACTTCAGGTATGTATCGTGATACAATAACTGCACTTTCTAATTTTGATGTTCAACTCGCAAGAAGTATTATTGCTAGAGACAACGAGGTAGATCGCCTCTATTTTCTTCTTGTAAGAATATTGAGAACTGTTATTCAAAATCCAGGTTTGAGCGAGAAACTTGATATACATCCTATTGACTGCTTGGATTACCGCTTAACAGCGAGTTTTGTTGAATCCATAGGTGATTTATCCTCTCAAATATCTGAATATGTTCTGCATATTGATAACAAATATAATGGCAAAATTCTATGGAAACCAATAAAAAGTCTGCACCAAGTAGTTTATAAATCGTATGAAAATGCAATAACTGCATTCCTAGTTAAAGACATTGAAGGTGCTGATTTAGTCAGAGACCAGAGAGATTTAGTGATAGAGAAACAAAACCAAGTTACATCTGTTTGCAAAACAATACAAGCAGAAATTGCCCAGAAACTAGCTTATATAGTATCATTGATTGTTCGCATATACTATTATAGTGTTGATATTTCGGATCTTACAACACCAAGAAATTAAAGTCATTTAAATAGAAAATATTATTACATACAAGCTTAATGTCAGAAAATATCTTTTTCTCCAATCTTCCTAAGCGTTTTTCCTTTTAATCTAATTGTATGCAGTGCTTCCTCTTCAGGAATTTTATCGATTGTCTTTCGTCGTATTTTTTCGCCACACAATCCATTTGGCAAAAATCTCCTACTAACACACATAGCATAGCTACAATTTGAAGGGTTGCAGAGCTCGTCTACCCATTGACACCACGCTGTTCTTCCTCTGAATTGAAGAGAATTTTTACCACATCTAAATTTTCTACATTTTGGAAAACACTTTGTTCTTTCAGACAAATCCAACACAACCTTAGCTAATTTATTATCATTGGTTGCATGGTCTAATCCTTCCATTGGATAGAGACTAAGCTGTTAATAAGTTTAATTTGTAGTTCTTACCTATAACCTTTATGAAGTAGGCGCACGCATTTTTAAATAACGCATAGTATCTTCTTTGCACCATAAATTTGCCTATGTTTAGTTGTATTTCACCACGAACAGATTTAACGTAGCCATTTACAATTTTCAAATTGTCATTGTTTTTTACCTTTTCGATTTGCTCGTTTTAAAGTACAAGCTTAAATGTTCCAATATCATCACTTATCATGGCTTCAGCAACGGTAAAAGTTTCACCAGAGTATCTTGATCGTACTTCTCTAGATTCAGTGATATCAACAACCTTAGCCTTAATGTCTACCCTTCGTATACCATCTGTTAAATCTGCAATTATCATTTTTATTCTCCTATTCTACTCTTTCGAATGTTTGTTCAAGTTTTATTTCTATCTGGCCTTCCCAACCATTTGTTTGTAACAAACTTACCATTATACTTTATGAGAGCTAGTATATCAAAAAAACTCAAGTAATAGTTCTTATAATCTATCTTACAAATGTTAGTAATTGATGAAAATCAATTACTGAATATAGATTTTATTAAGAATCTAGAAATTGAATAACATAATAGAATAAAAAGAAACAGTTATAATAAGTGATCAATATTTGTATGTGAAAAATATGGGAATTTAAAGCAGATCCTCAGTTTATTTTCTAGCACAAAGCAAATAAATTCAATTTGGTAAAGAAATGATGTGTTGATCAATATGGAGCGCGTAGGTATACTTATTGTTTCCTATGGTTCTAGGGGTGCTGCTTTATTAGATACTTTTAGGAGAAGTCGTGAATACGATGTTGATTTGTATATTGCTGATAAGCAAAAAAACCCATATAACGTAAAAAGGGCAAAGCAGCATGTAGTTATTCCCTCTCTTAATAATGATGAAATTTGCAGTTTTGCCAAAAAATATAGTGAAAAGATATCTTTTGGTATTGTAGGTCCTGAAAAGCCAATTATTAATGGCATAAGAAATCTTATCGAAAAAGAAACAGGAATTCCTATGATATGCTCTACCAGAGAATATGCTATTGAGGGGAGTAAAGTAGCCCAAAGAAAATTATTCAATGAGATAACTCCCAAGGTTAATCCAAGATTCAAAATATTTGATAAAAAGGATTATAAAACTCTAGAAGATGTAAAAAAACAGCTTTTTAGATGGCTGGACGAACTAGAAGATCAGGTTGCAATTAAACCTGATACTCCAGTAGCAGGTAAAGGCGTAGGTGTCTGGGGAGATCATTTTAGTAACCGTAAGCAGCTCTTTGAGCATTTTGTCTCTAACTTACGGTTTGGATCTGTTATTGTGGAAGAAAAAATTGAAGGAGAGGAATCAAGTTTCCAAGCTTTTTGTGATGGAAAACACCTTGTGCCACTTCCTGACACAAGAGACTACAAACGCGCATTTGATGGTGATTTCGGCCCGAACACAGGCGGTATGGGATCATACAAAGACAAGGAAGATATTTTGCCTTTCATTAGTCAGAGTGATTATGATGAAGAGAAGCAGATAGTAACAAAAATCTTCGAAAAGCTCAGAGGAGACAACTTTAACTCTGCACTCCGTGGAATTCCTTTCTATGTCGCATTTATGCACACTCGTAATGGACCAATGGTTCTAGAAGTCAACAGTAGACCTGGAGATCCAGAAATAATCAATATTCTGCCAATATTGAAAGAAGACTTTGTTGAAGTTTGTTTTAGAATTATTGATGGCTCCCTCAAGAAAGTTGATATCGATAATAAGGCAACAGTAGTAATGTATAAAGTGCCTCCTAATTATGGAGAATATTCTAATGTTTTTCTTGAAAAGGTTAATAAAAATGAAATAGGGACTCCTATCAAAGTAGACAAGACTAACTTGTCAAAATTAAACAATGGTGACCAAATACGATTTTATCCTGGATCCATGGAAATGCGGTCGGATGGCAAGAATTACTCCCTCGGATCAAGAGCAATATGTACAGTTGGTATTGGAAACGATCTTAATATAGCTCGTAAGATCGCTCTTGAAGGATTGTTTGTAATTCGTGGAGGAGCTCTATGGAACAGGAGGGATATTGCTTCACCAGAACATATAGCCCTAAGTGTAAGACACATGAAACAATTGAGGAAATAATAATGTCACGAAACCTTAGGGTCTTTGTTACTGATTGTGAGGGTCCGATATCAAAGAATGATAATGCTTTTGAATACACAAAACACATTATACCTAGTGGAGATCGATTCTTTTCTTTAATAAGTCGTTATGATGATTTTTTAGCAGTAGTTAATAAATCCGGATATAAACCTGGTGAAACCTTAAAGTATATTATTCCTTTTCTGAAAGCCTATGGTGCTACATACAAAGAAATGAAATTTTTTTCTTTAAACACTTTACTTCTTGTTACAGGAGCTGATGTAAGTCTCAAATTTATCCAAAAGATAATGCCTTCTTTTATTGTTAGTACAAGTTATGAACCTTACATAGCCGCTCTATCTATGAAGGTCGGATTCCAAATAGAAAATACCTACTGTACAAAGATTGACATCGATGCCTATCATCTTAGAAAAGAAGAAATGAAACGTTTAATTGAAATTAAAAGAGAAATTTCAAGTCTACCTATGATAGAGATACCCTACGGTGCTAATTCTATACAACAGTTATCTAGTAATTCTCAATTCTCAATACAAAAACTAAATGAGATTCTATGGGACGAAATTCCTCGTATGCAGATCGGTAGGATATTTAATGAGGTTAATACGATTGGTGGTTACGAAAAAGCTAGAGCTGTCAAGGAAATCGTTGAAAAGTTTGATGTTAGCCTTTCAGACGTTATGTATGTTGGTGATAGCATCACTGATGTTGATCCTTTTAGGGTAGTAAGGGAGGCTGGAGGATTGACGGTGTCATTTAATGGAAACACTTATGCTGTGAGAGAAGCAGAGATCGCAGTTCTATCCCGTAATACAGTAGTAACTTCAATAATAGCTGACGTTTTTAATAAGTTTGGGAAAGATCGTGTACTCAGTTTAGCACAGGACTGGTCTCTAGAGACTCTTATGGGAATATCTCGTCATCCCTTGATCCTGACTTTGAAAAGGCTTTTTCAAAAAGAGAAACCTCAAGTTGAAAAAGTAACCTCGAGCAACAAAGAGCGACTTATTAAGGAAAGTTGTGATTTAAGGAAGTCTGTTCGAGGACAAGCTATAGGAGACCTGGGATAAAACCAAATTGGAACCAAACAGACATTAATTTATCTTATATTTCACAATTAGTATGGTAAATGGTTGTTTTATCATCATGAAAATAGTTATTGAAGATACGTTTGCTGAGGCTTTTGACGGTTTATATTTCAGGATCTTAGTTACAGCTGATGATTATATTACACTTAGAAGAGCAGCTGAACATGCTACAGCTACACCTTCAATGGTTATCGGGAGAATCGAGGGTGGAATAGAGAGTTACTTAGATAAAAATAAGACGCCTGACTCACGGAAAGGAGTGATCCTACAGTTTTGGACGGCGTTGAACGATAAGAAACCTTTAAAAAAGACTGTCGAAAAATTTTATATTGAGTTCTCATATAGAATTCGACAGGACATACTAGTTAAACCCTTCACAGCTGTTTTTGATGCTTGTCCAAATCCAGTAGGTATTATTGATACAATGGATCGTATAGGTCACTGTGGTGATGGATTTGAATGGATCGAAAAACGTTATGGTCGTGAAATGATAGTCGTTCCAATAATGGTTCCTGATTTTCAGATCGAAAGGCACATCGGTTATGGTCGTGGAATTACAGGAGGTAATTTCTGGTATTTTTGTACATTTAAAGAGGCTGTTACAGAAGCTGGAGAGAAAGCATTAACAGCTATAAATAAAATTAGAAATGCAATTACTCCATTTGGTGTTTGTTCGGCAGGTTCAAAGGCTGAAACAAAATATCCTCAAATCGGACCAACTACTAATTATCCATATTGTCCAACCCTTAAAAAAGTATTAGGGAGACAGTCGAGAGTTCCTGAAGGCATTAATTACATCCCTGAAGTCGTAATAAACGGTACTTCACTTGAAGTTGTTAGGAATGCAATGAAAGTAGGAATGAAGGCAGTTTCTAAGGTTTTTGGGGTTGTAAAGATATCAGCTGGTAACTATGGAGGAAAACTTGGCAAACACAAGATTCCCTTGAGAGATGTTTTTTATGGAGTTTGATGTTGTCTGTTTTGGGGGTTTGAATGTTGACCGGCTTTACATGGTGAACAAAATAGCTAAAGCTGAAGAAGAATGTCAGATACTTGGGTTTCAAATATCGCCTGGGGGATCAGCTGGAAATACGGCAGTTGGATTGGCAAGGCTTGGAGTGAGAACGGGATTCATCGGTAAGGTTGTTGACGACTCTGATGGTCGATTACTTATATCTGATTTTCAAAAGCAAGGTGTTGAAACCAGTGGAATAGTAGTTTCAAGTGTTGGAAGAAGTGGAAATGTAATTGGGTTCGTAGATCCAAATGGTGAACGGGCATTATACCTAGACCCTGGATCTAACGATTCCTTAAACCTAAATGAGATTAACCTTAACTATACAGCGAAGTCACGATATCTCCATTTAACCTCTTTTACTTCTGAAAGTCTCTTCGAAGCACAAAAGATGTTGGTCGAGAAGAACCCAAAAATAAGGATAACATTTGACCCTGGTATGATCTATGCTCTTAAGGGCAAAAAAGCTTTGAAACCACTCATAAGAAGATCTTTTGCTGTAATGCCTAGCCAAAGAGAATTACAGTTACTAACTGGAAAGAGCTTTAAAAAGGGTGTCGAAGACCTACTTTGTGAAAACGTAAAAATTGTAGCTGTGAAGCTAGGAAAAAAGGGATGTTATGTCGCAAACCAAAAAGAAAGCTATTTGATACCCCCCTACCAAGTAAGAGTTGTAGATTCAACGGGAGCTGGAGATGCTTTTTGTGCAGGATTTATTTATGGGTTGACTAATAATAAATCAATTAGAGAATGCGGAATACTTGGTAACTACATAGCCTCAAGAGCTATCACAAAACCAGGTGCAAGAAACGGTCTTCCTAAGCTTAGTGATCTATTCAAAATAACTGAAGATTTCTGAATTATTCTTCAGAGCTTATTACGTCAGCTACTTTTTTAGTCAGTCTTAAATTCTGGTTTGTATACTATTGTGTCATATTGCGAGTGTAACCAATGGGTTCAAAATTAATAAGAAAACAATTTATTTCCATACTTGCTGAAAAAATGAAAGGTTACTTACCTAAATTGGATAATTATTCTTTTGAATATCAGATGGTAGGTTACGCCTACAGAGACTTCGAAGAATGGATGAAGTTTAAATGGAACCTTTTTAGAAAACAAGACATATATAATCTATTAGAACAAAGCTGGGAGAAGAATCCGGAAGAATTAAAAGCATTACTAAATATTTGGGCCAGCCTATGGCTTGAGAAATGGAAAAAAAGAGTTAAATTAGTTTTTTCCAAGCCTAAAATATCAGCTGAAGTTTTTCACAGAATTAAGGAGGCAAAGAGTTTCTATAATAATATGGAACAAAAAAAGGAACTAAAAAATCTATTGACACGTATGCTTATTGGTAAAAATGAGATTTGCATGACTGAATTCATCGCAGAAAACCTGATTATCGAAGAAATAGCAAAAACTCACAGATGTTACAATTGCCGCTTAACAAACCATAAAATAACACCATTTGAATTGTTTAAAAGACTATCCTATAGAATCATGCTTATGTCCAAC
>JAEOTU010000059.1 GCA_016839665.1 Candidatus Hodarchaeota archaeon | reverse complement strand
TTGGAATAGTGGGTCGGAGCAGATTTGAACTGCCGATATCCTAGGTCAACAGTATTCTGTTGATATCCTGGGTGTAAACCAGGTGTCATAACCGGGCTAGACCACCGACCCTAGGTAACCTTTAGGTAGATAAACCATATTTGTTTATATTTATGTAATTTTCAATTACCTATTAGATTTTTTTGGTGATGACCACCAAATTTAAGAAAAATAATTTATAATTTATCGTTTTTCTAAACATGGAATGAAAATGTAGAATCAAAGTTCATACTCCATATTTACCACGTAATGGTACAAATGCAACCGATGAAAGATTCTCTTTGATAATTTCAGTATTATTTACCTTTCGATATCGTGTCATCTGTTGCCAAAGACCTGGTCTACCTAAGGGCATTACTAGAGTTCCATCTACACGTAATTGTTTAATTAGAGGTGGTGGTACAATCGGTCCTGCCGCAGTCAAGATGACTCGATCATACGGAGCTTCTTTTTCATGACCCAATGTACCATCACCCTCAATAACAGTCACACACTCATCAAAACCAGCCCGAGCAAGGTTTTCTCTAGCAAATTCGACTAATTCTGGAACAATTTCAATCGAGTATACATGACCAGGAGCTTCATCAGAAGCCACAACAGCCGCGATCAGTGCTGCTTGGTATCCAGATCCAGCTCCTATTTCGAGGATTTTTTGGCCAGGAACTAGCTCAAGATAGTCCAAAATCATTATTGTCATATGCGGAGCAGAAATAGTCTGACCTGTGTTCATTAGAGGTAAAGGATGGTCAAGATAAGCCGAGGAAGAAAGTCTCTCTGGGATAAATTTCTCTCTTGGAACTCGCATGAAAGCATCAAAGGCTCTTTCGTCTTTAACATACCCTCTTCGTTTGTACTGGTCTAGTAAACGTTCTTTTATTACCCTAATCTCTGTCATTAAGAACAAACCTCGTTCTCAGGTGAAAGTTTATCCGAAAATCTGATTTAGTCTATCTGTAGATCAATATTCATTTGAAGTTTGGATGGAGAGATCTCTCTACCAACTTTAATATAAAGTTCCTTATAAGAATTGACTTTACCTAGCTTCGTCTCTACTAATTTTCGAATGTCTTCAATTGGATTCATTGACTTTGAAATAAATTGGTAAAAAGTTACTATTCCTCCCTTTTTCATTAAGTTGGTAGCATAGGGGAGAAAATTTATTGACTTTTGAGGTAAATTGATTATTATTCGGTCAAAATTATTTCTTAATCGCAAGATTCTTTGAGAATCCCCTATTATAGGATGAATATTACCAAGGAGCTTATTCCGCTTTATACTTTTTAGTAAAGCATTGATAGCAAAAGGATTGATATCAATAGCAGTTACATTACATGAGAATCTTTTTGCACAATGTAGTGCAAAAGGCCCCACCCCTGTAAATAAATCAAGAATTTTTTCACCTTGTATCCCAGACATAGCAACACGATAGTGCTCTTCAGCCAAACGTGGGTTGAAATAGGCTCTTTTTAAATCTACAAAGATGAAAACCCCATATTCTTGGTGCCAACTCTCCCAAATCTTCTCACCTGCTAGATGTTCAGTAGGATATACCCGTTCAGTTCCTTCGATAATGTCTCTTTTATTTAGAACAGTTTTGAGTCTTGGATATTGCTGTAGAATTAACTCGCCAACCCGATGACGAAATGAAACAGGAACGGTGTTTGGGTCTAATTTTAAGACAGCAATTTCTCCAAGTTGTTCAAACTTTAGAGAAATTTCTTTCCAATTTACGTTTGGAAATTCTTCTTGAATAAAATCAGCAATTGGTTGATATTCCACACGATGTGGAAAATCCAATTGCTGTAATTGATAAGATAAATCATTTAGTAGATTAGGAATTAATTTTGGCTCTGTAATTGGAAAAAAAACATAATCTTTCAACTTGACTGGTTTTCTACTAGAAAGAAGTAGATTAGACTTAATTAAACGAAGCCGTACTTTTTCAGCATCCTTGAGAGGAACACCAACCCCAATTGTTGATTGTCCACTTTTTATTGGCCCTACGCTCCAGATTATGTTTAGAGTCAGAAGTATTGACAAAAAAGGTTTATAACGGGCGCAGAGGGACTTGAACCCCCGACCAACGGGTTTCGTCAGATTAAAGTGATACATTAACCTATAAGAGCCCGCCGCTCTACCTTGCTGAGCTATGCGCCCTTTACGATGTCATTTCCTCTTTTTAATAGGAGTTATAAAAATAATCGGGTGTTTCATTGAGGAGTACACAATATCTCTAAATATTAACATTGTTTTGTCTATACAGTGAAACAACAACTAAATACCCAGAAATGAATATAGTTATAACTCTTGAGTAATCAATCATAAAATTAAGTAAGGCTAATAAATAGTGAGTTATAAGTTTTAATGGTTGAAAGGTTGCACGCTAATGGCAAAAAGCGAAAAGAAAAATGATTGTAAAGAGGTTATTGATGTATTCAACTATTTCAAGATTTTATTGGAAATTGGCAAGATGGGGGGCATTCGGCGTCCAATATTCAGTACTACAAGCGAGTTAGGCACTCATGTAGGAATCTCTCAACAAAGCGCATCGAGAAAATTGACTGAAATGGAAAATGCTAACCTTATTATCCGAAATTATAAACAACGAGGAAACACGATTAAAATCACCCCTGAAGGAATAGCTTCACTTGAGCGAGTATTTACAGATCTTTGGATGATATTAACTGTAGAAGGACGAGAACCATTATTAGAAGGCATTACACTCAAAGGAAAAGTTTGTACTGGAATGGGGGAAGGTGCTTACTATATGAGTCGAAAGGGTTACACGAACCAATTTCCTTCGCTCCTAGGTTTCACTCCATTTCATGGAACATTGAACTTGCAATTATTTGAAGAATCAAGCCTAAAAAATTTCGAACGTCTGTTACGGAGTCCATCCAAATTTATAACAGAGTTTACTGAAGGTGGACGGAGATTTGGTAAGGTTTTTGTTTGGCCCACTTATCTCGTGGTAGGTGAAAACAAGGTAAACTCTGCATTAATTCATCCTGATCGAACGCATCATGATAATCAAATTGAACTAATTGCAGAAGAACATATAAAATCTGAATATGGAGTCAAGGATGGAGACACATTAGAAGTTGTTTTACAGTAGTTATAAGACTTATTTTGGAGTTTTTCACTCGAAGGAATGCTCATCAAGATTTTTAAATTTTAGAGAGGATTTTTCATTTGGGATTCTCGCTCTTAATTTGACAATCTCGATATCTTGCAGACCTTGGTCGCTTAATAATTGAAATAATTTGGCTTCTGTAAGTGATTGATCGTAACCTATTGCAATAATGTCAGGTTTAACTTGGGAAACAACATCAAGCACCTTTTTTGGATCAGATTTTCCTTTTAAAGCAATATCAACCACATCAAATTGCGAAAGCAGTTCAATTCGGTTTGCTTGAGAGTTGAGAGGGGGACGTCCTTTATTTCTTTTAATAGTCTTATCAGAAGCTACAACAACAAATAGAATATCTCCTCGATTTTTTGCTTCTTTTAGTGTCTTTAAATGACCTAAATGTACGATATCAAAGGCTCCACCTGTTAAAACTATCGTTAAGTTATTTATTCCTCCAGATGTGATTGTATAATGCTTTGGAGGATTTGGAATTGACTTTACCATGTGTAGACCTTTTAAAACGGTTAAAAGTGCCAACCCCTCATCTTGAGTTCTTTTCAGATGATTTGCAAAATCAAATACATCAAAACTCCCATTCCTAAAGGTTAACAAATAAGCTGCTTTTAGAAATTCCTTTAAAAGTGCCTGGAAAACCTCGGTAGATTTTGATTCGCTTTTCATCTCGAATAACTTCCAATAAACTTGATTATTATAATATTATCATACTTTTTTAGTCACTCAATCACATTCTTTCATCTAGACTCTAATATGCTCCTCAATTCATAAATTGACGTTCCATAAAATGTTCAAGGCTTCTTTTTCGGAAAAATGTAGTGAGTCAGAACATACTATCAGAGCTTGAGGAGGTCCAATATCTCCCCATGCTAGTTCTCTTACTTTGTTAACCGTACCAGCACAAATGACCTCATTCTTCTGTCCAATTTGAGCTAAACCAACTAAAATACTAGATTCTGTAAAAATGTCTTCATTATTCTTTTGCTCAAGCTCTAATAGAATTGAAATTGCTTCATTTATATTAAGGAATTTTTCTGTTGTTATCTCAATATCTAAAAGTACTAATGTGTGGCTTTCAATTTGTTTATTGCGTTTTATTATTTCATAAGGAAATTGGCTAACATTTTGAGGAAACGGACACGTGACTGTTCTACCGAAACGATATGAAGACAAACCTGAAACAGAGGCTGCAGCAGAAACAATAGAAGTATTGTGTATAATTCGACACTGAAAACCCCTTTGTATTGCAGCTAATCTTAGAGAAATGTGTGTAGTTGCAATAAAAGGATCACCAGGTATTAGAAGAGCCACTGATTTCCCACTTATATTTTCCAAGAATATTTGGTCGTTCTCTTCTAAATCTGCTCTACTCACAAGTCGAAACTTTTTACTGATTTGTTCTAAAAGTGGAGGGATCTCTCCAAGAATGAAATTCGTGTATTTTTCAATAAAAATTTCATTAACTTCTTCTAAAATTTCAAGAGCTTCCAAAGAACAACTCGGAAGCCCTGATAATCCCATTCCAATAAAAAAAAGGTTAGTTTTAGCCTCATACACGTCTTTTCATCTTAAGTGAGAGAAATTTCCACCTTGACATATAATATCGAATTATTTAACCTTTTTTCTCAACAACAGAAAAACAACAAATCAGAGTTCTCCATCCCAAATCTTGTCCCCAAGATAATGCAAGTTGAGAATGACTTTTCCTTTCCCCTTTCCTTTTTTACATTCAAAGGATGGTTTTAAACTTTCCCCTACAGCCATAATAGCATTTTGAGGATTGGAAACCAATACAATTGAATTAGCATCGAAATCATTCACAGAATTTACCCCTTGAGCAAAGATATCAGCTCCGTTTAGAATATATTGAACTGCGCCCTGGTCGACATTAACAATGGGGAATTTCAAATCCTTATTCTCTCGAATAAACTGAATTGTTGGCAAAAAGAGTTTTCCATGTTGAAAAAAACGAACTTCGTATTTACGATTATAAAGCAAGCGATTAGATTTGGCTTCATCTTCAGCAATAAACTGGATATTGTCTGTTAACACTTTGGAGGGTATTCCAGGAGCAAGAATTGATAACAATATCTTTTTGCGTAGTTTTGATCCGATTTCCTTCTTCTTGGGCATAAAATCCCTCTCAAAGGATAATGACTAATTAAATCTCAAAGTCTCAAGGTTTAATGGAACCTCAACTTTGATATGATATCGTTTGGAGAGTGCTTGAGCCAGAGATTGTGATTTATTTCTTTGGCCATGAATTAAAACAACCCTTTCAGGCTTGGGACTTAGTTCACGGAAGTAATTCATGATCTCATTGCGATCAGAATGACCACTAAATCCATCAATTTGATGAATATCCATATTCACTGGTAGCATCTTCATCCGACCATCTTCGATACTACGAATTTCTTTTACTCCTGAAGCGATTCGTCTCCCCAATGTTCCTTCTGTTTGGTATGAAACAAATACAATCGAATTCCGTGGATCTTCAGCTAAGTCTTTGAAATATTCTACCGAATTACCTCCTGTTAACATACCAGATGTGGCCATAATTACAGCTGGTTTTCCTTCAACAATCGATTTTCTCTTGCTTTGGTTATCTACTGGATTAAAAATCTCGCTTAAAAACGGATTATATCCCTCATTGAAAATTTGATCTTGTAAGTAAGATGATAAATATTCAGGATGACATGAGTGTATAGCAGTTGCTTCAGCTATCAGACCATCTAAATAAACTGGAACCTCCGCCATCTTACGTTTTCGATGAAAATTTGCTAAAACAACCATTAATTCTTGTGCTCGTCCTACAGCTAGGCTAGGAATTAACACTTTCCCTCCACGTCTGGTCGTTTGATTAATGATCTTTACTAGCTGAATCTCAGCGTCGTCTCGTTTAGGCATTATATCTCGAGGCCCCGCGTATGTCGATTCCAAGATAATCGCTTCTAAACGGGGAAATTTTGTGTTCGCACGATCCAGAAGACGTGACCGTCTTCCTTTGAAATCATTAGCAATAGCTAAATTATATCTTCCATCACCAATATGCACATGAATAATTGAGGATCCGAGAATATGCCCCGCAGGGGTCATTGTTAGACGAATATCATTGCTTAAATCAGTTACCTCTCCATAACGACGAGTAATGGTATGTAAAATCATCTGTTTAATGTCTCGTTGACTGTAGGGTACTAATTTACTCTCTCTCTCTGCAACCTCAATGTAATCTTTCTGCAGAAGAGTCATAAGAGACAGGGTGGCATCGTTAGCATAAACTGGGCCACGATAACCCCACTTATACAAAAATGGCACCAATCCGCTGTGATCAAGGTGAGCATGGGTAACAATCACGGCATCTACATCTGCTATATCAAATTCAGGGGCGTTAAAAAAAGGAAACATCTGGTCTGGTTCCCGTGACCCCACATTGATGCCACAATCAATCAGAATCTTTGTTTCAGCAGTTTCTAAAAGCATGCAGGATCTTCCAACTTCGGAAAACCCGCCCAAACCAGTTAATCGAATATATGAATCATCAATAACCTTAGCTCGATGTATACGCTTTCCAATATTGAGTAATGCATGCTTACGTAGATCTGATTCTGCGGTTAAAGTGTTACGAATTGACTTTATTAACTGTGACTGGATAGGAGGAGAACGTACAACTTTTGGTCGCCAAGAAATCTCACGATAAATTTCACGTAGTGTTGTACCACTCCGACCGATTACTGCTCCAGGCTTTTTTGCTTCAATAATGACTTCTCCTAACTCATCTTCAAATATCATATCCGTAATTTCAGCATTTTCAGGGACAATCTCTTGGATTCTAGCACGAGCTTCCTCTTTTTCCCTCCGAACTGTAACATCAGATCTAATGACTATTCGTTTCCTCAACGATTTAGCTAAACTCTTGACAATATCCCCATTTTCCATCAAATCAGCGGGATTTAAAGAATAGATTACTACAAAAGGACCCTCAAACACAACTTTGGAAACCTGAGCGTTTGGCGGTAACTCGCTAATGAGATCTGCTTTAAGTTGATCGATTGCTAATTCACGACTGAACTGTTTGTCCTTTTTTTTCACCATAATATTATACCTCTATTACTTATTATTTGACACTAAATTGAGAATAGAATCAATTCCTAATTATTTCAAGGAAGTGTATTCAGTTCCCATATGGAAACATCAGATTAAAGAGAATGGGAGTAGTTTAACAACATGATTGGACAGCAATAGGTGAAGTAGAGAGAATTTATATGAATTAAGTCCAAGTACAGATAAAGAAAGTCATTTAGAATTATTCCTTCGTCATATGCACATAATCTTGGTTTTAATTGATTTTAAAGAGTGTAATTAAATATAATGATGTAAGAGGGTAAATTGGAAGCTTAAATGTGAAGGTAATCGAAAGTATAACAAGAAATAGTTATATTTCAGCAAAATGTTTAGGAAGAAGAACTTTTTCTAATCGAAATTCCCTTGTACACTCCCATACACACAGAGTTTATAAATATTGTGCCAATGTTCCCAAATGGGCGTTGCTACAAGGACAGCATTGAAATGACGGGATCAGAAATTCTTGATCTCTATTCACCGAGGTCAATTATTATTGGAAAATCGATTTTGGGAAAAATTCCCAAGGTTATTAAATCACTAGGATTAGATCCGAAAGTAATGATTTTTACAGGCCCCCACACTCGCCATATTGTTGGAGAGGAAATTTTTAATGTTGTTACTGATCAGGGTATGGATTGTGAGATAACCATTATTGAGAATTCTCAACTTGAAACAGCGAACACCTATGTTGATGTTGTAGAACAATTCAAACCTGATGTTCTAATTGGTGCTGGAGGAGGAAAAAACATCGATGTGGCAAAATACTGCCTTCACCAGATATCTCGGAAGATAGAAATGATTTCTGTTCCGACAGCAACTCCCCATGATGGCGTTGCGTCTCCTTTTATCTTTCTGGATGATCCAACTGAAACATTTATTGGTGAATGTCGTCCTCCAGTTGGAGTATTTGCAGATGTGGAGAAAATATTGAACCATCCTGATTTAGTCCGTTACTTGGCTACAGGAGTCGGTGACACTATCGGAAAGATTACCGCCATTTGGGACTGGAAATATGCTTGGCGAATGAAATCAGAGAAATTCTCACGGTTTGTTGGGGGGGTCTTGGAAAACGCCGATAACCTATTTCAAAGTCAAGTTTCAGAGGCTCTAATTGATCCTGAGCATGCAGTTAATGTAGTCCTAAAAGCTCTCTTGATTGCTGGTGTATTAATGGGAACATCAAATGACATACGTGTTGGTTATGGTTCTGAACATATGTTCTCCGCAGCATTAGCCGCAGAAACACCAGATGCAGATATAATCCACGGAGAACGAGTTGCATTGGGTACCATAATGATGGCACGGTTACAAGGTCAGGATTACCAACAAATTAAAGACATTCTTGTAAAAGCAGGCTGCCCGACCAACATAGCAGACCTAAAGGAAGAAATATCTCCTGAAGCTATTGTTAAAGCTCTCCAATCGACCCATAAAATGAGTTCGTTATATACAGTTCTTGGACGAACAGGGTTAACCAGCAACGCGGCACGGAAACTGACACAAATGACTGGAGTGACTAATACTTCATAAGTAACATTTAAAATATTTGTTTGGAAGATAATTTCTAGTTTCCTTTATAAACCACAAAGTATAGTTTTTTTAACAAAGGACTTAGATGATCATGGTGCCTAATTCTGAAAGCCCTGTTGTTGGCATAATTGCCAGTAGCTTTTCAGATGTTGGCCCACAGGTAATATATAACTCAGCAAGCGCATATGTCTCTGAAGATCAGGCGCTAAATCTCTCTATCCGTATTATGACTGTAATTGGGGAAGAAATCACTCACGATCTTTACGGCCCATTACCTGTTCCTTCAAATGAAGAATATCAATGCCTTGCATATGTTTTTCGTGTGTTGTCAACTTTCACAACTGATCCCCGACTCAAAGAGCGTCCATCGGTTATAAGTATAATCTTCAAAAGAGCATTTAAAAGAGAAATAGCCCGTGCACAAGGATTGATCTTATCATATCTCTCCCAAGTAACAGCGAAGGATTTTAAAGATGAGGATGATTTAACAAGCGATAAGATGATAGAAATCCATAAACGATTATCAGCTCTCATTACAACTAATCCAGTTAGAATCTATTTTGTTGAAAATGATAATATTAAAGAACATACTGGGGACGGTTATATTCCCTCGGACGCGTACGTTATTGCAGATATTCAAAAAGAAATCTTTTTCATTGTTTTTGAAGAGCATGTCTCACCTCTACGAAAACGTAAGATAATAATGCTCGTAGACAATCTTAATAAGAAAACCTACAGGAGACGATTCAAAAAACAGATGGTAGAGTCTGAAGACGAAGCTATTCAGCTTTTAAATCATTTTGGATTAAAACGATGAAGTGGAAGACTGACCATGCAGCTGGATAGTGCCTATGGAATAGAACTAGAAAGCTTAACTGACTTGATCCGTTTAGTATCGAGTTCCAGCCCTGATCGCCCATCGACTATTTTCAAGTGGTACTCCGAGGAATCAGAAAACTCCCAGGTTTATTATGGGTCGTTTGCGATATTTCCTGGATACTATAATTACAAAGCGTTGCCTGTTCTTTTTTTTATCACAAGTGACTCCTCGATTGAAGAACAAAACAAATCCCTAGTTCGCTATGATTTACAAGCAAAAGAAACACAAGTGTCGTTTTTAAATAGGGTAACGGAAAAGGACTTGGAAAATGTCCACACTGGATTGGTTCGATTCATCCCTATTGTCAAGCTCAAAAAGGCTCCAAAGATTTTTTCAAACTTAATATAGCAAGAGGGGCTTTTTATGCTTAAAGAAGGAGATATCGTCCAAGCATTAGAATTGACTCAACGTCACTCTAAATCTTGGATATTTTCCCTCAGTAAAGATAGTGAACTCTCTACACATCTTGGGAAAATTAACCATAATGAGTGCATTGGCAGAAAGTTTGGTGATATTCTTTCTTTGACCAAAGGACGGGTTGCCCTTTTAAATCCTTCTCCTCGTGATTTTTTACGCCATTTTCGACTAAAAACGCAAATCCTTTACGAAGATGACTGTGCTATCGCGTGTAGTATCGCTGGTGTTGGCCCTGGAATGAAGGTTGGAGAAGCTGGTACTGGATCTGGCGCTTTAACGGCTTTTCTCGCCTATTATGTCAGTCCTACTGGCTATGTGTTCTCTTTTGATATAAATCCTCACCATCTTGCTAATGCTAAAGAGAATCTGTCAAGAACTGGGTTAGTTAAATATGTTACTTTTACTGTTCAAGATATTCGTTCCTCTTTTGATGTAGAAGAACCATTAGACGCGTTTTTCCTAGATTTCTCGACTCCATACGAAGCTATTGACAATATCGCTGCTGTTCTTAAAGGAGGGGGACATCTTATATGCTTTGTTCCAAATTGGGGCCAAGTTGAACAAACAGTTGCCCAAATAAGAAAAAATCAAGACTTATTTCATCTAACAACTTTTGAAATAACTCGAAGGAACTTCAATGTGAATCCAGATAGACATGTAATGAGGCCTGTTTTCCGTGATCTTGTTTATTCTGGTATCCTTATCCATTCCATTCGTATAAATTCCGAACTGAGATGATAAGATTATTATGATAAGGATACCACGAACAGTTTATGAAAAATTCTTACGATTTGCTCTAGAAAATGCTAATCCCCTTAACTCTCAAGACTGGAAAGAATGTATTGGTTTAGTTCTTGGACGAATTACGGAAAATGAGATTTTGGTAACTGACATTGTTCCAATTGGAGCTGGAACCGCATTTTTTGTTGATATTACAGATTATGAAAAAGTATTCTCATTGATTTCATTTAGCAGGATAGAGCAAGGTGAAGTGATTGTAGGATGGGCACATACTCATCCTGGACTTGGTCTTTTTCTATCAGGAACAGACATCCAAACACAAAGATTGTACCAGAAAATGCATCCAAAAGCTTTTGCTCTCGTATTAGATCCAATGAAAGTCACAAAAAAGTTCTCAGGATTCAATATTTATCAACTTGATGAAAAAAAACCGCATCCTATTACAGTAGAGTATTATTTTGATCAAGAATTTGATTTTTTGTCAATTCTTGAATCTCTTACCTCAGAATTGTATCTTGTTCCAATACCTCTAATACCTGCAACTCCAGTAATAAGCTCCGAAACAGAAGTATCTTGGAAGGGAATTACTATTATGATTAGCGGAGAAACAAATATTCTTATAGATCAGCTATTTCAAGTGCAAATATCAGTCAATCTACCCTTTCGTCAATTTGTTCGTTTAGAGTACCAAATAGAGACAGATAATATGATCGAAAACCTGTTTCCTCTAGAATTGGCTCATAGCGAGTTCATTTTTCATGAAACATTAACTTCAGGCACCCTTGGACTCTACACTTTCCGTTCCAAGATGGTTGGTACCACATACATCCAACTCAAAAACATATTTTTATCAGATTACCAACAGAAACAGCAGAAAATGCCAGATTTAAGATTAATCACTCAAATCCAAGAAGCAGCTTCATATTAAAACCTGATCATATAAACAGGAATTTTAGGGTTCACTTTTTTCATATTTACGGCTTCCATATATCCCAAAAGTGATCAGAAGTATTAATACAAAGACAACAAAAACGAAAACATAGATTATAATATATGGAGGGGTCGGATAGCTTTTTACAAGCTCAAAAGTTTCATTCTGAGGAAAATAATAATCTGTTGGTGTTTCATCTCCCTCGAAAATATGATACCGTACACGAAAGGCAAATTTATAAGTGCCGTAATCGGGTAATTCTAAAGAGTCAATGACTATTACTTCAGATTTAGATGAGTTAGGTGCTAGAACTAATTCTATTGGCTCAGTAGAATGATAAGACTTAAGCCCAGCAGCTAATGTAAAATTTCCTGAGGTAACTTCATACACTTCGACTACAAATTCATGGATGATTATACTCTCTGATTGACCGATAATAGTTGAAAAAGTCGTATTAATGCGAATAGTAGATTTATTCAGCAACTGAGGACGTGGATCTTGTTCTTCAGCAATTTGGGCTTCGAAAATGAAATAATTCAATGTCCGAAACTTATTTTGATATTTTACCTCAAGATTTAATTCTTCAATAGTTAGTAATTCCGCTGAAGAATCGTTTGCGGTACCTTGAACTTCAATGGAGAAAAATGTGGCATCTATCCCACTAGAAATGACAATTATTACCAATAAAATCATTTTTTTTGCTAATAGTTTTGTCATTCGAAGTTTCATCCTAGTACGATTAACATTTTTGTCCTGTTTCAGATAAAAGGACTATTCTGCTCTTTTCTATAAATATCTATAACTTTTATGATTTTTTTTGTTGTGTGATTGGAGTTCCCCGCTTTCAAGGAGTTGGTCTGATTTTACTCCGTTTCAATAATTTGGATCAAAGAGGTTTCAATTTCCTAAATAGCTTAAGTGTTTAGTCAAAGCTCTTTGATAAAAATAGGTTTCATTCGGAATATAGAATATCATGTACTCTATTTCGTATAATTTCTTTCCGTCGATTAAATATTGACTCATGGGTATTATCAACAGACAGGGATCCCTTACGAATTATTAACCCACCCTTGATAGTATCAGCTTCAGCTGGAGTTACTTTGATTGTGGTTTTAGCACCACTAATCTTCGTAATTTGTGATTCAAGATGACCAATATCGATCAGGGAAACGTCATCAGCTGCAAGTTCGATAATTAATTCTCCACCCAATAGAGAAACCCCACCTTGTATGATTTTATTGGTTAAGGAGGTCCTATAAATCTCTGATTTCTGATCCTGGAACCCCTTAATTCGTTTTAAACTCTCCATAAAGATGTGTTCCAATAAACTCTCTTTAACATTCATCAACTCAATCTTATTCTTCAGACGTAACCTGGACAATTCATGTTTTGCCTTTTGTTCTTCTGCTTTTTCTATTTCAACCAACCTTTCTCGTGTTATCCTCACATTTTCATTTTGAACTTGGTCTAGAATCTTGGTTGCTTCACCTTCTGCTTCTTGTATAATATCCTTAGCTTGGTTTTTGGCCTCTTGAATGATTTCAGTTTCAAAGAATTTATTTTCAGTCATGTTATTCACTTTCTTTTTTGTGATAGATTATCGTCATCAAGATTTAGGACTGGATAATTCTCCTGTAACAGCTCTTCAATTATTGTTCTTATAGCTCCTTGTGCTTCTTCAACCTCTTGTAAATCATAAAATTTACTTAGTTCTCTTTCAATGTAATTTTCTGGGCCGCGTTTTCCATCTTCAGATAGAATTAGAAAGATTTCTCTTTCAAGGGCACCCCGGGAGAATTTTCCTTTTATTAGATCATGTATAATCTCATGAGCAAGTAAAATTTCTAATTGTCTTTCATCAATTCGGTTAATGATTTCCTCTGTAAGCACAAGCACCGAAAAAAGCTCATGAGCCTGATTGGAGGAGTTTAATGTAAATATTGGAATAAAAATTGGCTCAAAGAGGCTTTCCAAGGTAGTCTGAAAGAGATAAGCCTTTACATTGATTCGATATTTCTTTGCTATTTGTTGGGAATACTCTTTAAGGCTAGATTTAATATTAGCTAACGCTTTCTTAGCAGTTCGGAGTTCCTTCAAGTGCTTCATCTGTTCAGACATAATTTTTTCATCAATTGAGGCAGTAGGGATTATTTGAAGGCCCATCTTTACTTTCATTCTTAACTGGACTTCAATTTTTTCTGTAAAATCCTTATATGGAATAATTTCACGCTTCTGATAACGAAGAGGACGAAGTCGCTTAATATCAGTAAGAGCATTGACCTCTGCTTCAAAAACTGGTATCTTGTCGCACAACACTTGTCTAGTTACTGCTGTAAAATACTCCATTCCTGTCTGTAAAGCAATTGAATCCAAAGATTGAAATATAGGAATAGCAAACGCAATTAGTAGAAAATCTTCTTCTTCTTGTTGAATTAATTGAAAATAAAACGGACTGATTTTTTTATTTCCTCTTTGAATCAGACCGTTCACTCCATAAAATCGAACTCGATCAATTACATCCAGCAAGTTTTCATGTTGGATTGTCACGCGCTCGAATTCTGTTGCCATCCACTCTTCAATTGTCAAACGGAATTGAAACATCTGATTTTGTGGAATGTCTTCACGGGAACTCATTTGAATAGCTCTTTTTGAGAGTAAATAATAAAAATTTGGCTCGTTTTACCGGTTAATACCGCCTTCCTGAATGCCGATATGCAACTACAAAAAGGAATAAAAATATAGCAAACGCCATTATAATTGCTGTTGATCGACTAAAAATAACTAAAGGATCGTCTGGACCGCCTGATAAGAAATTAACAGCTTGGAAGAAAACTAAAGTTACCCACCCAATAAAACTGGTGTTTTCTCTTGTGGTGAGTCCCTTCCAATAACGTATAATCAACATTCCAATTCCTGCAATAACAATGACGATATGAATCAAAAAAATGGCTCCAAGAGGAGCTTCAGTCAATTTCCAGTCATTCAAATTAGATACAATGTATAAGACTTCTAATACTATGAAGCAAACTATAGAAATGAGAGTAATGAGAGGCCCAGGAATTTGTATTGTATGATCTTCCTGCTGAGCGCCTTCAAATAACAGATATAAAACTCCACCTACAGTTGCAGAATCTGCTAAGATCATAGCTGACGTATAGAGAAAATCAACGTTATCTTGCCAAATTCCAAACAATTGCATAAAGAATCCTAGAACGCCAGTATGATCACCAAACCAGTCATACCCAAGATAGAATCCAACAACAACGAGCAAAGGTAATGGCAAATATAGCAATGTTAATGCTAGGGTTCTTCGCTGAGTTGAAAATCGGGCTCCTTCCTCTCGCCATTTAAGGAAGTAAACTGCAATAAAATACCCACCAAACAACGAGATAACAGGAGTAATAATCGGGAATAGAAAAATAACACCCACTACAAAATTGAATCCATAAAATGCTTTTATTGAAGTGGGTAATCTCCAAACTTCACGGCCAAATGATTCATAAGCATCACTAATCTGATATCTTTTACCATATGACCAAAATAAAAAGGGAACCGCCATTATTAGGGGGCCTATCCCATAAATGATGATATCTGAAAAAATACGCAGATCCTCAGTATCCAAGAACCAAATGACACCACCAACATAGACAACAGATAATAAATAAAAAAATACGGGAATTAGAATAAACTGAAATATCACTAGCAGTCGGCCGTAATGAATGTAGGTTTCATAATCACTCAATAGCTTTTCTACTCCTAATAATTGTCTAGCTTGCAGATCATTCCTTTTAAAAACATATCTCAAGGGCTCCTTGAAAATAGATAAAAAGAGTCAGTTTTTAGAGGCCAAACCTTTGATGTCCTAATTACCTTTTTTGGGAGAAAAACAGCATGACTGAATCGAAAGAAAAAGAAAAATTTCCCTATAAATCAGAATACTATCATCTAATAAAAGGGAAAACCATATCACGAAGAGGAAGATGGTGGACAGCAGTCTTACTTGTCCAAAATGTTGATGACGCTGACAAACGAATTGTGGTTATCCAACGATGGCAAAAACGAAGGAGAGCTGATCCTGAAGCAGATGGAAATATCTCAAGCTACTGGGCGCCTGCAAAAGCTTTCACACTCAACTCTAGTAGACCTTGGGAAACCCTTAAAGAAACTGTTGAAGAGTGGCTCGCAACAAACGACTGGAAATGAAAGTGGCTTCTTAATTCTTGTTAAAAATTGATTTTGTAGAAATAGGGAGTTCTCGTCTGGAAATAGATTTGTCAAACCTTTCTAAGCGATTTTAATATATTCATAAGCCTTCAAGGTGGATTCAAATCCGTAATGGATGGTTTGGAAATCCGCTCGGAACTCAGCTACCTCTTCTGCAACCTTAGTTGGCTCCTTTTGATCCACGATAACCGCTTTCATCAGTTCAGCGATTCTTATCATTTCTTGTTCTTTCATACCCAATCTAGTAATCTCTTGGGTTCCAATCCGAATCCCACCTGGATTCGTATAATGACGTTTTTCCAAAATATCCCATGGAAGAAGATTACGATTGGCAACAATCTGTGCTTTTTCTAATCGTTGTTCAACATCAGCGCCTAATCCTATTGTGTTTTGGAAATTGCTTATATCAACCAAGATAGTATGAGACTCTGTAAATCCTTTTTCGGGACACACTACTTGAAATCCTCTTTCATACAATGCTTGCCCTAAAGTTTTGGCATTTACAATCACTTGTTTGGAGTAAGGCTCACCAAATTTTTTGAACTCTGCTGCAGCGATTGCAAGACCCGCTACATGCATCAAATGGTGATTTGATGTCATTCCTGGAAAAGCAGCAGATTTTATTATTTCAGCTAGTTCCTCTCTAGAAGCGATAACAATTCCTTTTTGTGGCCCAGGAAAAGTCTTGTGAGTTGACATTGTCATTGTGTCAGTCCCCTCACGTAGAGGATCTTGAAATTGCTTAGCTGCTATCAATCCAGCAACATGGGCAGCATCATAATTCACATGGGCATCTACTTCATGTGCTATTGGTGCTAGCTCCTTAACTGGATGAGGGAAGAGAAATACGCTTGCCCCGAGTTGAACTAGCCTTGGTTTTTTTTCACGAATGGCCTTTATAGCTGCATCAACATCGATATTTAATCCATATCGATCAAATGGAATATATTCGACATTTAAACGGGCCACTGCTCCAGCTGTTCCTCCTATGAACGCTCCGGTCTTGGCTTTTAATGGTCCAGAGCTAATGTGACCCCCTACAGGTATAGAAATGGCCATCATTGTATCATTGGCCTTAGCAAATGCAGTATAAACTGTAAGATTTGCTACCACACCAGAAATTGGACGAGCATCAATGAAAGGTGCATCAAATAGTTCTCTCAACAATTTTAAACAAATCTCTTCAATTTCATCAAAGTATTGGTTTCCAGGATACACCCTTTCACCGATCCAGCCCTCTGCATATCTATGGGCTAAATCAGAAATGGCTGCTTCCCGTACAGCTGGAGTAGTCAGATTTTCACTGGCTATCAAAGGAATTGCTTTACTCCAATACTCATGATGGTCTTCCAGAATACCTCGTATCTTCATAAAATCAGGATCAAGGGACATATGCTTTTCACCAAGGGATTAATTCTCAATTATCTAGTAACTGCCAAAATTTTATAAAAATTCTCAAGATGCTTTTAGATATTCAATTTTTTGATTTATTTTGTCAAAATAATGACCTATGGAGACTCTCATTATTGAGAATCATTCTAATCTCTGTTCAGTAATTCAACAGCAATAACTTGATTGAATCGATGTAGTGATTTATTATGAAAACTCAACTTTATGAATGGCATGCTAGAAATGGTGATATTATCGATTTTTCAGGATTCAAGATGCCTGTAATGTATAACTCCATTAAAGAAGAACATATGGCTGTTAGAGATTCTGCTGGTCTTTTTGATGTCTCACACATGGGCCGTATGTGGGTTGAGGGTGACGATGCAGAAAGATTTCTTAATTTACTTGTTCCTAGAGATCTTACAAAAACCCCTGTAGGTAAAGCATCGTATACATTTATGCTTAATGAACAAGGAGGTTTTCGAGACGACTTAGTTTTGGAAAGAGTTGAGATGAATAAGTGGATGCTAGTATGGAATGCAGGAAATCTCAGAAAAATCGAATTATGGTTAGATTCAGTTAAAAAGATTCTCCAACAATTTTCCGCAATAGACCTTCATTTTGAGAACATCTCTTCTTGCTCTGCAATGTTTGCATTACAAGGACCAAAAGCAGAAGATATCCTATCAAAAGTATTTCAGGCAAAAGTTGAACCTCCATCTGTATGGCATGTTTTATGTACTTCAATAAATGATATTGAAGTAATTGTTTCTGGGACTGGATATACTGGAGAGGCAGGTTTTGAAATTATCGTCTTGGACACGACCATAGAGGATCCATCTAAAGCAGAGAAAATCTGGGAATTGTTAATCAAAACAGGGACACCAAAAGGACTCAAACCATGTGGCCTTGGTGCTAGAGACTCTCTTCGTTTAGAAGCAGGACTCTCTCTTTATGGAAATGATATAGATGAGAATATAAATCCAATTGAAGCGAATCTTTTCTTTTCACCTTTCATCCATATGGATAAAGAATATTTCATTGGAAAACCTCCTCTTGATTACTATTCAGATCACAAACCTAACCGAATACGTGTGGGATTTAAAGCACTCAAAAAAGGACCTATCCCACGGCCAGGAGTTAAACTCTTCAGAGATGGAAAAGAAGTGGGTTTTGTTTCATCAGGAGGCTTTTCTCCTGTACTAGATATTGGTATAGGAATGGGATATGTTCCAACAGACATGAAAAAAGTAGATACTTCTATTCAGTTTGCAATCCGTGGGAAATTTTATGATGCAAAGATTGTATCCCTTCCTTTTTATGATCCGAATAAATATGGTGGAAAAAGGAAGTAAAGCTCATTTCTTCTTCTTCTTATCTTTTTCTGCTTCCCCTGCCTCTCCACTGATTCCTCCTAATTCAGAAAGGGCATCGGAAAATAGATCTGCTAAATCAGGAACCTGTACCTCAGATTTCTTGTCTTCATCACTGGGAGTGATTGTTTTATAGGTTACTTCTGGCACGTCAAAGATATCCCGAACCTTTTCATCAGCAGACGGTTCCGATTCTGGTTCAACCTGAGCCTCTTGTGCCATAATAGTTTGAGTTTCTGTTAGAACTTCATCTAAGGTAGATTCTGGATAATCTCTGGTAATTTTTTCATCCTCAACAGGCGATGGTACTGTTGTTTCGACAACGGGTTCGATAATTGGTTGAATAACTTCCTCATCTTCTAAAAGAAATTTCTCAAGAGGAGTAATATCAGGAGTATCTGACATCATCTCACTAGGTTGTGTTTTTGTTTCAATTTCTGGCTCATCTAGTTCTTCTGTTTCAGAAGGAAGCGCCCCTTTTTTCCATAAACGTCCGAAACTATCAACTTCCCATTCCTCGTCTTCTAATATCGCTTCTTCTACTGAATCAGCCTCAAAGCGCTCATCAGTAGGAAGTAAGGGCTTTTTACTTGGAATAAATAAAGAATCTACTTCTTTTTCTGATAGGGCAGCTTGACTCAAGTCGGAGACTTCTTTTTCAAAAGGAATCTCCTCTATTGGTTGAGAGACACTTTTGATTGGAATTTCGATGTCACTTGAAGGAATTTCCTGATCAGAAGGAGGTTTCATGGAAAATAAAGAAGTGATTTCGTCATCAGAAAGAGCAGGTTCGTCAAGTGCTTCCGTTTTAGTTGGAGTGGCAATTTCTACGATCTCCTCTGGAACTTGGGGAAGCTGTTCTATAATTTCTGGTTCAGGTTGTACCGTTTCATATTCATCTGGAACAGGGAGAATGCTTTCCAAGGATGGTTGGCCTTCTTCAATAGGAGGTTCTGCAGTAGGTTCCTGTCTAATTTGCTTAATAACATCTACAATTTCTTCCTCCAACTTGTCTTCAATAGGCTCCTGAGACGGTTCCACAACAGGAACTTCAATCGAGGGAGGTACAATTGCATCTGTTTTGACAAGTTCAGGAGCTAGTTCTGGTTCAGGCTCAGGCTCAGGTTCAATAACATCTACTTCTAATTTTTCCCCCAAATGTGCTGTTCGTAACTCGACAAGAGATTTATATTCTTTTTTATATTTTTTAGGTTTAATTCCCAAATCTTCAATGTATTTTCGAACTAAATCTATATGATCGGTATCTTTTACCTCTTCAGCATCACGTAACAAAAAGACTACGATTCCTCCGACATCTTCTGTCCTATTTATCATTGTACTTAAACGAGCAATGTAATCAAGATAGGTGTAAGCAATTTTGAGATTATCTGACTCAATGGCGCTTTTAATAAGATTGAGTACAGTGTTAAATAAGTTGTCGAGATCTTGTAATTCTTCGAATTTCTCTAAAGTCTGTTGGAATGATGCGATCGCGATAGCGTTCTTGGTTGTAATAAGATACTCCGTTAAGTGAGAAAGTAGCTTAGCTTCATGCTTGTGAGCATTAAATTTCTTACAAATATTTATACCTCTTTTAAAGGTTCGAATGGCACGTTTAGGGGAACTCACCTTGTTTGCTAGTTTGCTATATACGGATACAACACCATCAAAATTATTTAAGCTGCGGTAGAAACTTGCTGATTGATAAGCATACTCTGACGCTAGATCTGGATTCTCTGAAGCAACATAAACAGAGAATTTTTCTGTAATTTTAGCTGCAAGTATTCGTCCTTCACTTCCGAACCTTTTTTCGGTGGTGATCATATTAATAATTAGATCTGTATATTCCCGTGCTCCTTCTAATAAAGAATTGTTAATAAGTTCTTTAATAAATTTAAAAGAATCAGGAAGTACTTCTTGCAATGGCTTCTCGGTTTTTTCAAGGACTGTTGCCATTAAGCGAGAGGCAAACTTTATTTGTTCAATGTTTAATAGCTTAGTGGCATATTTATTAGCAATGCGATCTCCTAATTCCACCTGTCCCTCTTCATATACTGACAAGACAAAATTGACAACTGCTTCAGCGACTTCTTCCGAAACATCATCCAAATCAAGCATGTAATCAAAAATTCTTTCTGAAAAAGCAAAAAGATCCTCGAATGGTGGTTTTAATGCTTTCCTAGCAATTTCAACAAACTGAATGTCAGGGAATTCATGTAGTAGGGGTTCCAAATATTTTTTTCCAATTGTCGTGAAATCCTCTTTTTTTGACCGAATTTCAATGATTTGTTGAAAAATATCATATGCTGACTGTTTATCCTCTTCGAATACTGTGTTAAAGAACATTTGCAGAAATTCAAGCGCTTTCTCTGCCTGATTCTCCTCATTTAACAATTTGACCATTTCAATGGTAAATTTTGTTGCAGTTTCTGTATCTCCTCTATCTAGAGCATTTTTTGAGTAATTCTTCATTGACGCAATTGCTAACTTGAATTCTTTATGACTCCGTCCAAATCTAAGGATTAAATCAGTCATACGATTCGCGTCTTCAAATTGTTCAAATCCAAGGAATTTGTCTCTTATTTTTTCTAAGTATTGAATGACTTTTGAAATGTCCCCTAACCGTTCATAATATCGAGCATTCTGAACACTAAAGATATAGGCATCTTGATACTTTCCTTGCTCCAATTGCTTTTCAATTAACGGTGATACAAGATTAATGGATCTCTTATAGTCGTCCTTCTGCTCCAACTCTTTGAGAATTAGATCAGTTATCTTTTGAGCTAGCTCAACTGAATTTTCAAGGGTTTGTTTTTGAAAACTGATTAATTTATCAACAGCGCCTTCAGGATCTCCCATCTGTCGATAAGCTTCGGCGATTTTTGGCACAAAAGTTTCTACTAAATCAAATCTATCAGTGTTCTCCAATAGATAATTGGTGAATCGACCAATGTTATCAATCGTTCTAGTATATTCTCCTTGTTTATTTTGGAGTGTAATCAATTGATCTAAGACATAAGCAGCACGATCAATTTCGTTTGATTCCTGTAAATCCTTGATAAAATGGAGAAGTATTTTATACTCCTTTGTGTCTGTTTGAATCATTAGATTTGCACAATATTTCATATAATCGAAAACCATATCGGATTGTTTGTGTTCTCGCAATTTCACAATGAAATTTTGGCAAAATGTCAAGACATCTTTGATTTTTTTATCAGTTAATAACCGTGAAAGTTCGAGGTTGACCATCTCTTGAGCTGATAAAACTGCATGAGCAACAAGAAGTTCGTCAATATAGTTGAGAACGATCTTTTCACGTTTCTTCGCATCCCCAATTGTTTGAAGGGCTGTTTGAATATACGCTTTCGCTTTGTCTTTCAGCCCTAATTTTCCAAACAAATCTCCAATTATTAATTGTTTTTCAATACGAGGTTTTTCATCTGGCTCATACGCTCTATCAATAAGCGATTCTGAAAATTTTAAGTAATCACGTGCTGCTGTCGTTTCTTTTATATCGATTAACCCTCTTACTATGTCTAAACTAAAGTCAACAGCCTCGGGGATCTTTTTTAATTCATAAAAAAGCTTGATAGATTGATTACCATATTCACATGCTTTTACGTAATTCTCTGAATCCAATAAGAATTTAGAACTGTTAATAGCGACTTCAAGGGCCATTGCTTTTTTATCTTGGGTTTCCAAAGACACTAATAGTTTATCAACGTATTTAGAATAAGAAGCTTTGTCATCCACTTCTTGAAACAGCTTTAGAGTGTTTTCAAGAGATTCCATGAGCTCAAATTGTGCTTTTTGCTCTTCTTGCAATTCAAAGGCCTGATCTAGCAGATAATATACATCTTCATGATATGTTTCTCTTTGGTCTATGGTTACTTGTTCATCATCGAACTTCGCTAATTGCCTAACGGCAAAATGAGCATAGCGAAGCGCATTTTCCCACATAGCAACTGGAAGTCGCGCTCGACGATAGAAATCGATTTGTTTGCGACCAAGTGTCAAGGTATGTTTTAAGGCATCAACACTTTCCTCTTCAGCTAAATAGTGATCTAACAATAATCCACAAAGATTAGCAGCATTAAGAAATTTTTCTTGAGTAACCAATACATCTAAAGAATCTAATACATATTCCAAAGCAGTAATTGCTTCAATTTCTAATAACTCTTCAGCCAATTCGTTTCGAAGCTTTGTTGCTTGTGTGAGTTTATTTTGCTCTTCAAAATATCCCAATAATTTCTTTCCAAACTGAAGAATCCCCTTAGTATTCTTTTCTCTTCTAAATCGTTTAAGTAGAACCTCTGTCACTTTGGCAGCGGCTTTTAATTCACCTTCAGTTTCATGTTGTTCAATTACTTGCAAAAAGTGACCAACTGCTACGTTAAGAATAACATCAGCCATCGGTCGCTCAGAAAGTTGTTCCATTGCCAGGAATACTTTTTCAGATGCATCATAGAGATAACTAAAGGAAATTTGTGGGATTTCTTGATTAATTAGTCGTGCAATTTCATCTTGATCAATTTTTATTTCTGATACTTCAGAATGAGTGCCATCCTTATTCCTAAAGCGGATAAACCAAGAATCCATCTGTCTTAGGATAATACAAACGACTCCCCCTGATTTTTCAATTTCAATTTCTTTAACAGGCAGTGGTTGACCTTCGTTTACAAATTCTGTGACTTTTCCGACAAATTTATCGAAATCTTCTGCCTTGGTGTATTCTGATACATCAAGAGACGATAAATCAACCTTTACCATTTCATCTTCAAGCGGTTTTTCTTCTGAAATGGTAACCGCGGCCTCATCAGGACTTATTACTTCGTCTGATATTGCTGTCGGAGCTTCCTCTGCTTCTTCTGCTTCTAGGTACTCTTCAGGATGCAAGATGATATTTTTAATTTCCTCTGCTGAATCATAAATAGCTGAAAATGAAAGAAAATCGATACCTGACTCGGTTATCATCGCAACAAGATTATCATCATTGATAGCGTCTTTTGGGAATTTTTTCCGAAAAATTGGAGTCTCCTTTTGTGATATGACAATTGCATATTTACCATCACGACAATAATATATCTCTGCATAACCCCCTTGTGAATATGGCATCTCGAATTTCTTGAGTGATTTATCACTTGGATCTATCGAAACCTTTTTCGTGGGTTCAGCAGAAACTGGAGTTTCTGTTGATACATCATCTGGACCTTCTGTAGTTTCACTAACCTGCACATCTTCTGTTTCTTCTTTTGCATCTACTACAGATTTTCCAATTATTTTTTCTTCCTCTGTACCTGGTTTTTGGAACTCCTTTTTTATCGAATTAATAAGTAAATCTGCAACATCGAAGATGGCCGAAAAGCTGAAGAATTCGACTCCCACATCACTCAGCATATCAACCATTTCATCCTGATTTAATTTAGATCCTGATAGTGGGCATGATTTGAGTGTTCGCTCATTTTGAATAAAAGTAAATATGAACTCATCTCGGCTTACACTCTCTCTTATTTCACACTCAACGCCACTCGTACTCGGTAGCTCTATTCGAATTTTTTTTTCTTCTCGAGTTGCCATCTAATATCCCTTTTCGTTAATTCAATCCTTGGAAATTTGATATTTAAGAATAACTCATCCTCAACATAGTAAGTAACTAAACTCCTAGAACCTTCGAGGAGTCGTCATTTTGGGTAGTATAGTTTGAAAAACTTTTCTATATAGAAAGCGAACACCTGGAATATCAAAAAGTCTTCTGAGGACCCTCAAACCCAAATATCGTCGAGGTTGTAAGATTTTTCCTTGAAGTGAGATCTCTCGAATCCAAAACGGCTTACGGAATAGACTCATGATTAGATGATAGTTTATGATAGAGATTAAATCCCAAGCTCTCCGAATGTGCGATTCAGGATAATTAATTGTTTCTCCCATACTCATTCTTACAATCTCTATGATATGATATACATCAAGCTTCCTTCCAAAAAGCTCACGGGAAGCCCACAATAAGTATAAACAACCCCCACAATATGTTATCATCGCATCTGCCCCTGTAGCTTCCGCTTCTCGGAATTTTTCCTTGGAAGTAGACATAATGTCGAACACAATATTTAATGGATTTTTCCAAGAGGCTCCTGCGCCAAATCCACAACACAATGAATTATCTTTGATATGTCTCATTTCTACAATTTCACAACCCGAATGCTTGAGAATGTGCCGTGGTGAATTCCAGTATCTGCCACTTCCAGCTTTAGAATAACAATTATCATGAACTGTGACTTTCATTTTCAAGTTTTTAGTTATCTGTATCTTTTTCTCATTAATTTGAGTAAGAAGCCACTCATTAAAATTAATGACTTCGAAATCATGTGTAACGCCCATCTCAGAAGGATGCACTTCGGTCAACATCCAGTGTACAGCATCAAGGGCTGGTATCACCTTCTTGACTTTCCACTTTTTGAAATCTCGCTTGCATTGCTCAGCAATATGCTTAACCACGTCTAGATATCCACCTTGATATAAATACGCACCATTCTCCCAATGATCCAGCGAATCAATAGGTGTGAAAAATTTTAGCAAGCTACTCTTGCCTAAGACGAATGGAAATAAATGGAGGTAGTTACTGACGAGGAGTATGGTATCCTGTGGTTCCTGATTCATCCACTGGTGCACCCACATGAGCTCTTCAGCAGTCATGAAGACAAAGAGCATCTGCCAGATATTATGCTCCATTGTTGGACATACGAACCGATAAATTGGTGGTGCACCCCTTCGTTTGTAGAGTTCGTTCCAACGTTCTAAGATCAATTGATAGGGTTTGCAATTGTGCGGACAATAAAGATTGCACGAGAAACAAGTAGTACAATGTGAGAGAACGAAAAGACTTTGTTTCATCTCGATAAGATTTGTAATTTCTTGTTTTGCTACTTCTAGCGGGAGATGTAGTTCAGGGCATTGATGAAAACACTCGCCACATCTCGTACACTCGGATTCATTAAACACAGTCTTGTTTCGTGGTATTATGCCCATTATTAATCGTCCTTTTTAGAAATGTAGACGTTAGTAGGCAATTTCCTCTGGTTCTTCGGGAATTGGAGGAAGAGAGAAAGTCTTTCTTGAAAACAATCTTGGAAATTGCTTGATCGTAATACCCTTGAACATCTTCGATGCTGTTCTGTGAATCAATCGTTTTGGTTCTTCACCTATAGCAAGTTGTAGCAATTCAATGATATGATAAATTTCCATTCCAAACCTCGTGAAATAGAGTTTTTTTGCCACGTGGTACTGTTGATTGCATCCAGAGCAATAGACGCATAGTATATCCGCTCCAGTTTTTTTTGCGGCATTGAGGTTCGTTGATGTTGCTTTACGCATTTTAAACGGATGATAGGCAGAATTTATACTAAAGCCAGCGCCTATACCACAACATTTCATATTTTCTCGGTTATAAGGGAGCTCAATAGTTTCACAGCCAATTTTCTCCAGAATTTTTCGAGGTAAATCCATATAATCATCACCAAACATTTTAGCATAACAAGAATCTTGAATAGCCACTTTTAACTCTAATTTGTTGGTAATTTGAATTTTTCCTTCTTGTAATCGGTTCCATAGCCATTCAATGTAAGAGGTAATGGATTCAAACCTGTAAGTGAGGCCATAATTAGGTAAAACATTTTTAAATACGTTTGTACCAGCTGTGCAAAGTACTAAGAGCTTTTTTGGTTTTAAGATAGTAAACCATTTGTCCAAACGATTTGTTACTTGGTTTAAAGCGTTAGAATAACCTGTTCTGAAAAGAGTCTCACCACAACAATACTCTAGTCGCCCTCTAATGTCACATTCTTCAAACAGACTTGATTGCACAAGAGTAGGAGTAAGTATCACGTTACAACCTGGATAAGTTAACGTATCTCCTTTAAGGGGATCCAGACTCTTCCATTTCTCAAGGATGTCTCGTTCTTCTATAGTCATCCTTTCTAACGTATAAGTGCGAAAATTAGGGTAATTCGGGTATAGAGTCATGAAGTACCTCCCTCTAACCTTTAAACCCTCCTGTTCATATTGTTCCTGCCAGCGTTGAAGAATCAGACTTGTAGGATTACATTCTTTCTTACAATAAAAATTACAGGTGAAACAACTTTGACAATCAGACAGTACTTTCGTGGGATTTCCAGCAATTAAAGCATGAATTCCTTCCTTTGCCTTGTCTAATGGTAAATCCATAATTGGGCAATGAGTGAGGCATTCTCCACACTCGTCACAAAGCTCAATTTTAAATGGACTGAAAAAATTGCTTGAAACTGGTGTAAGCCTTGTCATTTCGCTCATATTCTATTGATGATTAGTTCTTCTTTATGGATCTGATTTTTCTAAATATATCTGGATCAAGTTTAATACCATCTCAACTGATTTTTCAAGAGCAATTACAGGCACAAATTCCTTCTTACTATGAAAATTTATACTGCCTGCGAAAATATTAGGCGTAGGAAGACCCATATAACTCAAACGTGCCCCATCAGTACCCCCACGAACTGGTTTTCGAATTAATTCGATATTAGTACGTTTAATCGCTTCTTCTGCATATTCCACAACATGAGGAACCTTGTCGAGTTGATATTTCATGTTTTTGTATTGTTTTTTAAGATCTAGGTCAATTTGGGCTTTGGGATATTGTTTCAGTGTCTGGTTAACGATATCCTCCAGTTTCTGAATTTTCTGATCAAGTTCATTTATATCAAAATCACGTAAGATAAACCGCATTTTGGCCTCATTCACAGACCCTTTAGCTTCGTAAACATGATAATATCCTTCCATCTTTTCAGTCGTTTCAGGTGCTTGGTCTTTAGGAAATCTAGTAATAATTTCACTCATTATACGTATTGCATTCACCATTTTGTCCTTTGCATAACCCGGGTGAAAATTAAAACCCGTGACGGTGAGTGTACCTCCTGCTGCATTGAACGTTTCTGATTCCAGTACCCCCATCTCATCACCATCCAGAGTATATCCGATATCAGCGCCCAAAGACTCAACATCTAAAGCATCAACTCCATGACCAACCTCCTCATCTGGAGTAAACACTATTTTAATGGTACCATGTTTAATAGTCGGATCGGCAACTAAGGCTGCCACAACGGTCATAACAACCGCAACTCCAGCTTTATCATCCCCACCAAGTAAAGTTGTCCCATCGGAAGTTACAATATCACTTCCAATGAACTTTTTCAAGCTTGGTGTTTCTGACGGAGAAATAACTAGCTCTGGATTACCTGGAAGAGCAATGTCTCCTCCTTGATAATTTTGGATAATTTGAGGTTTAACATTCTCCCCAGGTTCTTCTGGAGAAGTATCCATGTGAGCCAGAAAACAAAGAACGGGTATTTTATCTGTTAATTCTTGAGAGAGGTTAGAGTTAAGAGTTGCTATAACATAACAATGTTCATCTACTGTGGCATCTGTTAATCCAAGCTCTTGTAGCTCTTTGACCAATAAATTAGCCAGATCAAACTGTCTTTTTGTACTAGGAATCTCGTCAACATCTTCCTGACTAGTTGTATGGATTTTTACATATCTTAAAAATCTGTCCAATACTTTAGATGGCATAACCACACCGATTACCCAAGTTAGTCTGGTTTATTAAAGGTTTTATGGAGATATCAACAGAAAGTAGGAAAGATTTTTAGAAAAATGCTTGATAGTATGCTCTACCGAACCCACATTTATGAGTATTATAGGAGTGACGATTTTGGAAGACTTATTACAATTTATTCTTGAGTTGGGGCAAGATGATGAATACATTGACATCCGATTGGAGAATTTTCAAAATGTTGTAATCAAATCAATTAACGAAGAAATAACTAAGGCCTTTACCTATCAGAAAAAAGGCGTAGGAATTCGCGTTCTGTCAAATGGGGCCTGGGGATTTGCAAGTACACAAGATCTAAGTAAAAATAACCTAAGCAAGACTGTTGATATTGCACGAAAAATGGCCCAAGTTGAATCAAACAAGACAAAAACTCCAATCCAGCTAGCAGAGATCCCGATCTCTGAAGATCGAGTTGAAGTTAAGTGTGAGATTGATTTTCGAGAAATTTCACTTGAAGAAAAGATCCAAGAAATTCTCAGATGGAATAAAGAGATCCGTATCTCTGATAATATTATTAGAGCTATTGCAGATTATGCTACTATTTCAGCAACAAAATACTTTTGGAGCAGTGAAGGAACAAAGATTGAATTTATTCGTCCAATTGTCAATGTCAATCTTGGGGCGGTAGCAAAAGGATCATCTGGAGTTCGAGCCTATTACCAACCGTGGGGTGGTACTTTTCCTGATGTTGGAGGAACGGGTGGTCATGAAATACTAGGTCAAAATGGGGATCTTACTGAAACTTGTCACAAAGTAGGTGAAAAAGCTCAAAATTTAGCTAATGCCAAACCAGCGCCAAATCTTCAAAACACTCCAATTATCTTCGACCCTGCTTATATGGCTCTGCTTGTACATGAAATTGTTGGACATCCGTCTGAAGCAGATCGCGTTTTAGGTTGGGAGGCAGCGTGGGCTGGGAGTACATGGTGGAAAGGTAAAAGTGCTGATGAAGGAAACCCAACTAAAATCGGATCGAAATATGTCACAGTCTACAACGACCCTACAATTCCGAATAATTTTGCTTATATGTTATATGACGATGAAGGAACCCCTTGTAAGCGTACAACTTTAATCAAGGAAGGTACCCTCACAGAACGAATGCATTCCCGTGAAACAGCTTTTCTAATGGATGTTGAACCTAATGGAGCCATGAGAGCAAATACCTATGAATACCATCCAATTATACGTCAAATTAATGTCTTTTGGGGAACAGGTGACTGGAAAGCAGCAGAGATTATCGAAGAAACAAAAAGCGGGGTGTATCTTATGGGTGCTAATGTCCCTTCTATAGATGACCAACGCTTTAACTGGGCAATTTCGAGTCAAGAAGGCTATCTTATTGAAAATGGAGAATTGACCGATCATCTCTACTCATGTACCGCGACAGCAACTACTCCAGCTTTTCTTCAAAGTATTGATGCACTTGCTAGCGATGACCAGACACTTTTTTGGTCAGGATGCGGAAAAGGCGATCCTATGCAAGGAGGAACAGTGTCTAATGGTGGACCTACAATGCGAGGAATTGCCACTTTAATGGGACCTAGAAGTTAGATAAGATGAGGAAATACTAATGCAAGATTATTCAGAACGGATGGAATTTGTATTAAAAAAAGCAGCAGCAGATGAAACATCAGATCAGGTGGAAGTGTTTCTAGGAGCAAATCGTCTTCTAACTATTCGATCTGCCGTAGGCAAGATCCTTGAGAGTAAAGTTATTCAAGATGTTGGAATGGGAATCCGCATCTTGACAAAAGATGCAGGATTAGGCTTTTCTTCTACTTGTGATCTGTCAGATAGTTCAATTACCAAGGCCATTGAAGAAGCGATAGCAATCGCACGGTATCGCAAGGTAAATCCAGAATATTCTTTTTCACCACCAAGACAAGCAGACAGAGAACACAGCTTCTATGATCAAAAATTAACGGAAGCAATTCTATCTTACGAGGAAATCAATGAACAAATCAACCAGATGTTACAAGAAACCCTTGAATTAAATCCTGCAATTAAAGAGGCTGCAGGACCAACTCATTTAGTCGAATATTCTAAACATATTATGAACTCTAATGGTGTTGATATCTCTGAAAAAGGAACTTACTGGGAAATGGAACTAATGGCAATAGCAGAATCATCCTTAGATAGACGAGAAGGATCAGATTCCTCCGCTGGTTATTCCTTTAGCGAAATTGATAATACTACTAGCTCTCTTTCAAACCATGCTGTAGACATGGCGGTACGCAGCCTTGATGGCCAAAAAATAGAGGCAGATTCCTATGAAATAATTCTAAGTGCTATGTCTGTCTCAACTTTTCTGGGTTGGTTGGGTTACCTAACTTACCCGCAAAACCAAGAAAGAAACATGACGCTTCTAAGAGACAAAATCGGTGAACAAATTGCCTCACCACTAGTGACGTTAGGACATGATCCTTTGAGAGTAGCTAGTCCTGTGTCTGGAGCATACGACGACGAGGGGGTACCAACTTACGATGTTAGGCTCATAGAAGCGGGAGTGTTTAAAGAAATACCTCTTGATACTTTCTATGCTACTCAATTTCAAACCGACTCCAATGGCACAGGATATCGAATACAAGCAGGTTCAGGAATGACCATGTACCCAGGACAACTTTACCAAAGTGAACCTGTTCCTTTACTCCCTGCAACCTACATGCAAAAAGGTGATAGTACTGTTGAAGAAATGATTTCTTCAACAAAAAAAGGAATTTACCTCGATTTCTTGCATTATGCTTATGTCACAAATGGTGGCACTGGTGATTACACTGGCATTCTCAGGCAAGGAACCTTCTTGATTAATAATGGAGAGATTACGCACCCGATTAAGAAATGCCGCCTTTCTGATAATATCATAGACATGGCTAAGAACATTGAAATGGTTGGACCTAGTCGAATGGCAGGCCATTGGCGAGATATGCGACATGTACCTCCAGTAAAAATCTCGAAGGTGAATATCACACCATATTAACTTGATCGTTTAGTTATTTTATCGCCTTTTTCGGAGCTCATACATTGAGCTCCGTAATTTCTTTCGGGATGCTTTATCATATTTCTTCTCGCTTAAAACTTCGTCCATCATCTGTTTATTTTGTTCTTGTACCCTCATCAGATTAGCTGATCCTGTTTGACTGATTTTTTCCCCCAGCTTGGCTTGAAACATTTGCATTGTTTGTTGAGCACCAGAGAAATTACCACGATCAGCCATTTCCATTGCTTCGTATTGTACAAAGGCAGCTTCAAGAATCTGGACATTCTCCAAAACTTGATCATTTTCAGTTGCTAATAATTTCTCATCATCAGTATATGTGATAGTACATGGAATTTTGCTCCCAATAGTCCTTGTTGAACCACTTCTGGGAATCCAACGAATATCAAAGTTCATTATCTCCTTTTCCTCCTCTTGGTTCTTTACAGGTGGAATTAATACGTCTAAAATGACCAATAATTCATTCCCGCTTCTAAGATCACCCATTTTTGCTTCAAAAGAAGAATGATTCTCGTAAGGAACCCCCAAGGCTCTTTGGATTTGAATTCCTTTAGTTGGTTTCCATTCGACCTCAATATTATATGCCGCGGTTGCTAAAAGTCCCTTAAATTCCTGTTCAATGAATTTGGGGATATCATCAGCCGTTTTAATGAAATAAAAAGAACCACCTGCCGTGTCAGCGATATTAACCATTAAATCTTCATCAAAATCGTCACCAACTCCAAATGTACTAATACCAATACCCCCATCATAGATATCAGTTACAGATTCTCGAATTCGGTTACGATCGGTGATCCCTTCATTCGCTAGGCCATCGGAAAGGAGTAATAACACATTACGATATTCAAAGTGTTTTCCACTTTCAACCTGTTTTGACCCTTCCATAACACCACCATGAAGGTTTGTTCGACCACGACTACGAATTGAACGGAGTTGGTTTATGATTGAGGTTCGATTGGTTAGTTTAGCAGATGGTATAATCGTATCAACTTTATGATCGTAAATTGTTAATGCAAATACATCTTCTTTTGATAAGTTATTTACAATAAACTCAACAGCTTCTTTGGCCTTTTTCAGTTTTGAACCATGCATACTCCCTGATCGATCGAGAACAACACCTAAGTTCAAGTCAGTTCTTGAACTAGAAGCTTGAATCTCGCTTCCTGTCAGCTTCAATTGAATGTATAGATGTGTTTCACCGTCAGCTAACGCATACGGTGAACTTGGGGTTACTTCAATATTAATATCTTCATTTTTATCTTGTAATGCCATTTTAAATCCTTTTACCTTAATTATTCTTGTGAAAGTCGTTCTAGTTCCTCATATACCTCTTTCCCCTTCTTCTTAAGTTTAATCCGCTTTAGTGGACGTCCTGGTTTCGCTTTCTTAGATTTCTTTGCTTTTTCTTTTGATTTTACGACATGATTCTTGATCTGCTCTATCAACCCAAGATTACCGAGTTTTTGTAACCCCACATTAATAGTAGTCGGAGACATTCTCGCAGATTGTTGAAGCTCAACCACACCGACACCTTCACGTTGTTTAATCTCACGGAGAAGAGCCCGATGAGACCTTTTCAACTCAGTGATTTCAGGATGTTTTAGAATCTGTTGGTCAAGGATGTCAACAGCTTGTTGAGTAAGAATAAAGGTGTTAGAATCTGGTGGTTGTCGTATAATAAATCCGGCCAGTTCTAATTCCTTTAATCTTCTGTAAATTGTAGCTGTCGTTAATTGTTTAGCTGTCTCTTTTTCTGTAAAATGCTTATTTATGCCCACACTACTAGATTCTGGATTTTTTTTGATAAATTCCAGAATTTCGACAGTACCTGTAGAAGCGAGTAAATCTAACATACTCAAAACCTGTTATGTTTCATCTGATTCAGGAAGGATTTGTTCAAGGTTAATTTGCTGTTGAATCTGTGGATCTTGAATATTCTGGACTTGCATTTGAGGAATACCGACTGATCTACTAGGTTTTCTGCCTTTGAGAATGTCAACTTGCTCCTTTGTTGCGTATAAATGAATAGGACTCCCTTTGTAATGGATACTGATACCTTGCCATTTCTTGTTATTAAACCTAAACAGTTCACCAGTACCAGTTGCTTGTCCCTTATTCACTTTGATATCTTTGAACTCGTTTCGCAAGAGGGTTCCTAAATCATCTGAAAGTTTCTCATCTGTTTTTACTTCCTGCATGAACGCCCTATCAGTAAGAAAGCCTTTGAGAACCAGCTCATTGAATTGGTTCCAAAGAGTGGGGGAACCATAAATTTCAAGACCCAATATCCTATCGCCATACAAACAGATAATACCAACCTGATCCTCAAGCTTAATTGCAGCAGAAAGGATTTCTTGCAGTTTTTTGAGGTCTTCATCTTTTTCATATGATTTTTCTTGAATCTCTCTATAGCTGCTAGTTGGAGCTTCTTCCTCACTCATACTTAAGGCAGCCCCTGCAGCATAAACTGTTTCCCAAACCGTTGATTGATCTCCAGCTTTTGCGGAAATGTTTGCCATCTGTGAAGCCATTCTAGTTCCAGCTGACTTGAATTTTAACGAGGTTTTTTCTCCACGAGAACTAGAATATCTCCAACGAGACTGTTCAATGCACTTGGCAGGAATCTTTAATGGATTAGACTCATCCTGACCAATAGGAACAAGAATAGGCTCAAAAATCGTTCTATCCTGCTTTCCTCCTTCAACCTGATGAAGATAGGGAATTAAAACTGGATATTCACTTTTATTAATCGCCGCGAGGATTTCGACGCTTTCTGACCCCTCGGTTTCTTGGATCCATGCAAGTTCTTTTTCCTCGGCTTCAAGCAGGCCCAATACAGGGGATAAAACATCTGCTCTAAGTAAAGGATATACAGTAAACTTCTCATGTGACACAGGATTACCAAAACTATAATAATTACCTAGATCTTGTAAAATATCTTGAAAATTCATATTTTTCCACCTTTTGTTTGATTTCAGAACTTCCTCAGCAAGTCTTGTAACGATTAATCGTTTGGAATCAGTGGGTAAACGAGCAATCAAGTTGACTTGTTCTAAATCTTTAAGTCTCCGATAAATTGTAGCAGTAGTAAGCCTTTTTCTTGATGATTTGGTGAAATAATTGTTAATCATAGGCGCTGTGGCACCAGGATTGCTCTTAAGGTAAGATAGAACAATTATTGTCCCTTTTGCTGAGAGAAGGTCTTTGATGTTTATCATCATGAATTATCAAAAAGTGTAATATTTATAAAACTTTCTATTTTACCAAAAAGTGTAATAAAAGTTATGTAGGCAATACTGATAAAATAAAGGCCAAAAAGATCTCTATTCAATTGGTTCTAATTTGTCAAACAGATTATCAGGAATACTTTGAATGTATCTAACTAGCCTATCAGAATCAAGTTTCCTCGGTTCTGGGCCTGTCCGTATGGTCTTGTAGATTTCAATGGCCCTCAGTATTTGCACCTGAGAAATAAGCATCGTTTCTGGATATCTGAGTGCTAGAATGAAACAAACAATGACTATGGCAAAATTTAAGCTAGTTATGATAATATACCAAGAACTCTCCCAGAATGGATCCCAGATATTTATTTCAAATGTTTCTAAGCCAAAAATAAGGTTAGAATACTCCAAATCCAAGAAACCATCTATTAATATTCCGATCACATGCATAAAGATTAGAATGGCAAGAATTTTCCCATAAAAAATCACTCTATTCATCCTTGCAGTTGGGTTGATTGGTATTACAGTAAAATAAACATACATAAGCATTAAACTAGATAAAAGACGGTACAATCGAGATAACACATGAAACAAATCATATAACAACTTTGCTTGAAAACTCATTAATTCGTCATTCTCTAAAAACAGCATGAATTGCATCAGCATACCGAATATTGCAAGGAAGAGGAAGTAAAAGATAAAGAAATAGGGGACTTGGATCTTTTCTTTTGAAAATTTGATGAAATAAGCGTGGAAAAAAATTACTAGGGAAATCGCATTCCAGAAAAGAAAAGTGAAATATTGGAGGGTGTAGAACATGAGAAAATTACTTTCTGCTATAGCAATAGGTTGTAGCGAAACTGAAAAGAAATGACAAGAAAGAAAGATAAAAATTAATGAAAAAATTAGAAAATCTATTGAAGATGTCTGAATATAGTTTCTTAAAAGCATAACAGATGGTAAAAGGACAGCTATAGCAAGAACTAATGTCACAATGTCAATATATACTAGCGACTGAATCATGGTTTGCATAACGGTCATGAACGAATTCGCTTCCAGATCATTAATAAGGCAATTAATTACTTAAAAACATTCCTCTTTCTGTGAAACAGTCAGTAGATGATGGATGAGTGGAATCTGAACCAGAAATCATGGGATGTTAAGTTGCTGAAAAGTTTACGCATACAGAACTACATCCAATAGCACACTGATCAGCACCACTCTCAGGGCCTCGGATCGGTGAACCATTTACACACTATCAAAACTTGTTCTTCTGGCTTATTTCGCATCAACAGGATAAGTACGGGGGATTGCCATCTCTTATTCATGTATAACACTCCTAGTTCTTTTTGTCACGACGGATAATCAGAGAAGATCAATAAAAATTAACGAACTGCACTGTTTAAATGTTTCCAATTGAACTACTTATCTAAGAACTCTTTAGACTTACAATTATTAATCACACCATTCGTATGGCTAGATGTACTTACAAATCATCCACGACCTATCATTTAATATTAGTCCGAGAACAAAACCATGGAAAGAAGAATTATTAAACTAAAAACTATGGCTATTTTTTTGTATTTATACTAAATTTTGGATATTTTTCTCATGCTGACGCGGCTACTGGGTATAATCCAGAAGTTGCCCTATTATGGCCCTTAAGTTTTGAGCGTTTTGCATTGCTACCTATAGAAGTGGATGATGTAGTCTATAACTTTTTGATCTCCTCAGACTTCTTAACCGATAGTCTCTTTCTATACTTCCCAGTACTTTACTTAGCATATCGAACTAATACTAGTCTTAAAATCAGGAAACCTTTGCTTATTATCGCGATTATCGACGCCGTCGTATTTGGTTTGTTTACCCTAGCCTCGCTTTTGATTACCATCGCTCCAGATGATATGGTGTTTTACACGTACATTCCCAGGATTTTTGATGTCATTTTGGTCATGATTTTCCCACTACTTATGCATGAGACAATTGAGAAAATCTATTGGCCCATTAGGAAATAATCAACATGATAAAAGGTCTTTGTTCCAGTTTGTGTGTATTAGAAGTATAATACGACTGATCTTAATGAAATTCGATTTTTCCATAGATTTCCACATTCTTTGCCATAGACTTATTTACTCTGAAAAAGTGTATAACATGGAGTTCTGTCTTCGAAAAATTTTATTTTTCTCTTTATGGCAGGACTCCCTCCCTCCCCCCTCTTACTACTTCTTTTGACGAGAAGACTCCATTCTCCTCTCCACTATCAAAGTTTGTTGTAGTTTTGTATTCGGAAATCCTCTTCTATTATTTAATCAAACCGACTTTTAGACATTTGTTTTTTGATGAAAAAATTTAAATTATTAAAGATTAATTTAATAATCCCTATCTTATTCTATAACTCGAGATGGAGAGATCGTGCGGTGGATGTAGTAGAAGAAAAAAGCAAGTTGGACTTCCAACTTTTGGAGAATATCAGGGATATTAGTTTTACTCTCTCTGCTGACGGAATTGTCACCTCCGTGAACCCTGCGTTTGAAAAAATAACAGGATTGTCTGCAAAAACAATTATAGGAAAACCATTTACCACCATGATTCATCCTGATAATATTCAAAGTGCTCTAAAGACATTAAAGTCCATTTCACAAGGCGAACCACTCTCTACAAGTGAGATTTTGCTCAAAACAGAGCAAGGTGCATATATAGTTGTAGAAGGGAGATTAATCCCCCAATTTGAGCAGGGAAAGATCATTGGCTATCTTGGTGTTGCTCGAGACATCACTCAACATAAGCAAGCTGAAGAAGCTCTTCGAGAAAGCGAAGAAATGTTTAGATTACTTTCAGAACAATCATTCATGGCTATTTGTCTTATTCAAAACGGCAAAATTAATTACGTTAATCAAGCTTTTCTTAAATTGGTTGAGTTTCCGTTAGAAGAAGTCTTGTCTTGGACAAGCAAAGATTACATACAGTATATTCATCCTGAGGATTTAGAATTCGCTCAAGAACAAGGACGTAAAAAGCAAACTGGTGAAGAGGATGGAGTGGTTCCTCATTATTCTTTTCGAATGATTACCCCATCTGGAGAAACAAGATGGGTCGAAGTTTACTCAAGAACAATAACTTATAAGGGAAAACCAGCTAATTTCATTACATTTACTGACATTACTGAGAGTAAGCGGATGGAAGAAGCACTTCGAGAGAGTGAAGAAAGATTCCGTTTATTTTCTGAACAATCACTAATGGGGATTTGTCTTATTCAAAACGATACAATTAAGTATGCTAATCAAGCGTTTACTGAAATCGTTGAATGTCCATTAGAAGAAATACTAACATGGACAAACAAAGATTATTTTTATTTGGTACATCCAATAGAGAGGCAGTTTTTTAGGGTTCAGGGGGAAAAAATCGAAAATGGAGAAATACTGGAGATTTCTCCTCACCAAAGTTTTCGATTAATACTCAAAACTGGAAAGATGAAATGGATTGACGTTTATACAAAGAAAATACTGTACAAGGGAAATTCTGCTGATTTTATTACATTTGTAGATATTACTGAACGAAAACAGATAGACGAGGCATTAAAGAAGAGTGAGGAGCGTTTTAGACAAATATTTGAGGAAGCCCCCATAGGTATGGCCTTAATCGACTTGGACAACCATTTCATCAAGGTTAATAATATTCTGTGTGAAATGCTTGGTTATCCAAAGAAAGAACTTACAAAGCTTTCCTTGCCAGCTATCATTCATCAGGAACACGTTAACAAGGACATGAAATACACAAGAAAATTGAAAAACGGAGAAATAAATTCGTATAAAGTCGAAACCAAATATGTCTCAAAAAGAAACGAAATTCTTTGGGTTTATGCAACGTTATCATTAATCTCTGAGGAGGAAAGTGCAGATACTCTTTATCTCCTAATGGTTGAGGATATCTCGCAACGGAAACGAATGGAGGAAGAGATGAAACGCCAATTAATAAAGTTCAATGTCGAAGATGGAAATATCTACCTTGCGAAAGAAACTTCACCTGCCTTATCTCAAACAGTGCTCATTGATCTTTTAAAAGTAGGATATAAGGGGATTATTATCTCTAGAACTCCTGAAAGTGATTATAAAATACACATGAAAGGGGAATTTGATTTTCATCAATTATCTGAAACAAATAATTCCAACCTCCTAAATATTTTAGAGGAAGCTCCTCGTAAAAGTGTAATTCTAATAGACCGATTGGAGTACTTATTCCTAAGCAAAGGATTCGAGAACACTATGCAATTTATCTACAAACTAAGTGAAAGTGCTTATCCTAGGGCTTTGATTGTAATTTTATCTATCGATAGCACAACATTATCATCGCGAGAGCTCAGTATTTTAGAAAAAGAGACTAAACAAATCAAATCCAGGTTTCTAGCAAAAGTTCCAACAGAATTTCTTGAAATTTTGAAGTTTCTCTATCAACAAAACAATCTAGGGATTAACCCTTCATATTCTGACACAGGAAAGGAGTTAAAGATAAGCAGACCAACTGTTAGAAAAAGGATAAAGGAATTAGTGGCCACAGGTTATTTAATTGAATATAAAAAAGGAAATAGCAAAGCTTTAAAAGTGAGTGAGAAGGGTAGAACTTTATTTCTAACATAAATTCCCGAATATTGAAAGGAACTTAAAATCAGAGATTTTTTTCTATTGGTTGCCGAATGATGGTTTTCAGGCGTTCTGGTTTAGTTCTACGAGGATCAGAAAGGTATATTTCGTGATGTTTTCCTCTTAGCTCGTACCCTTGATCCTTTATGAAGTTGTGCATTCGTTCAATTGTGGGACCCTCTTCAGAATATGGTCCAAAGTAAAGTATTTGTGCAGATAATCCTTCAGTAAAAGTATCGAACCGCACTTTCGATAGGGCAGGAGGATCCTTCTTCTCTTTCACTTCCTTAATAGTCTTGTCTACCATTTCTTGAGTGATAAAATCAGGCTGCATAATCATGGATGTCCATTTCCAGGCGTCTTTATTTTTTTCAAATAATTCTGTGCTAAATACCGACATATCGTCAGCCCACCACAATCCTTCCAATGGCATTACGACGTAATCTTTTCCTTTTTTCTTCACCATGAATTTCAGTGTGTATGATAGAGGATATAGCGTCTGTATGGCATCTTGATACTCTTGAGACGTACCAGGATAGCCCCGTCCATCTATCATGAAAAATTTCAACGGAGGAACATCTACAATTGAAAACTCTTTGGCTGATACACCTGAATAATATTCTTTCAGCTCGTTTTTGAAATCTATTTTTTTCATATTCTTACCTTCTCCTTTTACAGGTAACATCTAGTTTCTCGTTTAAAATTCATCTCTCTTTTTGGTGTTCGAGTGAGATAAACATGTATTAGTATGGATAATTGCTCTCCACAATCAGAGTTCTAGCTGAATGAAGTTATTGTATAGCGATAATTTATTTCCCATTCCGCAGCTACACACTCAGGATAACCCTCGTTACAACTAGATTCCCCTGTTGGCCTATTCTAATGAAAGAAAATAACTCAATAAACGAAGCACTACCTACATCTGGACATTCACCCATGTACGTTATGCACAAATTTTTCGCTCGCAAACAAGAGGATGTCATCAAAGAATACATTAGAAATTATTCAAGAGAGGGAGAAATAGTACTTGATCCCTTTTGTGGGAGTGGGGTAATGGTAGGAGAAGCGCTTAAGTTAGGACGAAAAGTTATCGGAGTCGACATCAATCCTGTTGCGATTTTCATCACAAGGAACACAGTAAATTATGTGGATCCAACTAAAATTGAAGATGAATATAAAAAAGTTGAGACTGATATTGGGGCTGATATCAACGGATTATACACAACAAGGTGCCGAAAATGTAAGGAAATAATTCCAGCGATTTGTTTCACTTGGTATAATGACAACCTTACTGATGTACGTTATGAATGCCCCGAACACGGTAGATTAATCAGTCCTGTTAACGAAGAAGATGTGGTACTTCAAAACAAAATAAAAAACCACGAATTAAGCGAATTCTTTAATGGAAAGGGTAATTGTCGGTATTGGTATCCAACTAATAAACTATATTATAGTGATGGAACACCATTTCTTAAAAAAGAACGATTTGACTCAGTTGATGATATCTTTACTGAAAGAAACCTCGTTGCATTAGCTAGATTACTTGATAGAATAGAGAAAATTGATGATCGTGACCTGCAAGAAGCATTCAAATTCGCCTTCTCTTCAATGACTCATTTAGCTTCTAAAATGACTCCTGTAAGACCCTCTCGCCCTTTTAGTTCAGCATGGGTTCAGCAAAGTTATTGGTTCTGCCCATATAATATGGAGTCAAATGTTTGGAATCTATTTGGAAGAGCTGTTATGGGAAAACAAGGATTAATAAGAGCAAAAAGAGATTTACCAGAGAATTTTAAGTCTAAGAGAGAAACAAAGTACGTTAAACAGCTATTAGAAAAAAACGATCAGTATCTATTGGTACAGTCTACCATTAACACCTTAGAAGAAGTTAGGGAGAATTGTATTGATTATGTGATCACAGATCCTCCTTACGGTCGTTCAATACAATATGGTGAATTACTCTATATGTGGGGATGTTGGTTGGGGTTAATGGCCGATTTTACTACAATAGAGAAAGAGGAAATAATTGAGAATCCCAGACAGAAAAAGTGGGAAAAAGAGTATGAGAGTCTTCTCCATGCTGCCTTTAAGAAAATTTACCGTTATCTTAAACCAAACCGGTTTTGTACCGTGACTTTTCATAATCCTAGTTTTAAATATCGCAATATTCTTGTTAG
>JAEOTU010000058.1 GCA_016839665.1 Candidatus Hodarchaeota archaeon | reverse complement strand
TTATAGCTGGTAATAATTTCGTTATGCGCGCGCGCATCCTACTACGAGAGTGTTCGTGTCAAGATCTGGAAAATTCCACAATCATAAACCATCCCCATTTCTTTTCTACAGTAGAACTTTCTTTCATCAGTTTTTTATTTCCTTAATTACAATGTAGTGGGTTCTAGGAGAATCGAGAGAAGGGAGGTGATACTGAATTATGAAAATAAAACCTATTGCTCTAGCAGCTATTGTTCTTAGTCTAATGTTCATGGCACCTTCATTTCTAGTAGGATTAACAGTATCAGACTTTACTCATTGTGAACCAGATGAGTATAATCCCTGGGCTGATGGAGACGATGATGGAGACATAGATATATTTGATGTGGTTTACGTAGCTTCAAAGTATAGCACTAATGGGTGTGCTACTAAGACTCTTAACATCACTAATTGGCCAGATTATTTTTATCCACCATACCCAAGTGAGATGAATATTACAAACTGGCCGTTAGACCAAGACGGTAATTTGAAGATAAGTTTGAAAGAGTCCGCATATTCTCCCAATAGAGACATTATTGAGTTAACTGTCTTTGAATGGACAAGCAATTCCGAAGATGGAAGTGGTAGAGGAGCATTGGTCTATACTCGTACATCGAATCCAATTGAACTACTTTTGCCTTTTAGCTTCGTCCCAATATATAATCTGGTAAATATCACAGATGTGTGGCTTCTCATTACATTGATGAGTAATAATATCTATTCAAAGACGTTTGACGTTACAATAAATAACTTAACCTTGGGTGGAGGAATCTATTTTCCTCTAGGAGGAACTTATACACCTCATGTAATCACTATTCATGCTAGCGAAACAGATCCGTCCTTAAGAGAGCAGATTTACCCTGGAATTAACTTAATGAAGATCCATGGAGTTAGAGATCCACCTTTTGAAGTGGATCGAAAAATACACGTGTTTAAAGTCGAATTTTTAATTGAATACGAATACCTTGCTTAAACATCCACTCTCTTTTTTTCTTATTTTCAATAAGCTCTAGGCTACAAGCTAGGTGACCGGTCGTGCATATCAGGTAAAAATGCATGATACGTGTAGACATTCTACTTCTGAATAAATTCTTCTAAGGATATTGATTCAGGTTCATTCCATATCTGGTCAAATAGTTCTATTGCAGATTTAACTAGGTCAGGATGCTTGGTAATTACTCCAGCATCATATCTCTCGAGACCAATACATTCAGTATTGAAATCGAAGGATCCGATAATAAGCAAACCTTCTTGCTCAATAGCTGGAATGTGAGAAACCAAAAATCTTGCATGTAAACGATTATTAAATTTAATCTCTACTCCAACTTCAGCTAATTTTCCTAGAGCTTGTAAATTCCTGTTATCTCTCGTAGATCGTATTTTAAACTCTGGAGAGATTAACTGAATTTTGTGATTACGAATTTTAGCTACCCTTTGAAGAGTATCTCTAATGGTCTCTGAAAAGTAACCTGTTATCCGAATTTCTTCAAAGTCCTTCAATCTGAAGAATAGGTTATCTGCAATATTCTTGAACTTATCTCTATCAAGAAATTCTACTTTGAATAGTTTAGCATCTGATTGAAGGCTCAGAATTTTGTCTCGGAATTTATGATAACTCAGCTAAACTCCTCCATAGTCTTCTATAGGTTTTGATTCTTGTTCACTCCATATTCCTTCAAATAGTTGTATTGCAGCTTCAAGCAGGTCAGGATGTCTAGTCATTATCCCAGCATCATACCTTTCCCTTCCAATACAATCAGTGTTAAAGTCAAAAGAACCTAAAATCATCAACCCAGAATATTTTAACTCTTGAGCATGCATTTTGGAAAATGCAATCAATAATCTTGCGTGGAGTCTATTGTTTAATTTAACATTTATTCCAGACTCACTCAATCTTTTTAAAACCTGAATGTTTTTACGATCTCTCTGTGATTTCAACGACAACTCTGGGCTAATCAATCTGATAACAGTGTTTGGTGAGACTTTCTTGATGCTCTCTAACTGTTTTCTGATAGTTTCAGAGAAATATCCAGTGATACAAATTTGTTCATAGTCTTGAAAGTTTCCCCTAAGATTATTAGCATAATGTCTAAATCCATCCCTATCAAGGAAATCTACCTTAAACTTTCCCCAATCACTTTGAAGATTAGACAATTTATTAATGAATTTTTTATATGCCAAATTTAGATACACTCTAAAGGGATCATTAGTTTATATTGAATTTTTACTCTTTCTAAGATAATTGAGTTTGTATTAGGTTTTATAGTTATCAGTTACATCCTCTACTGTGCCATTCCAAAACGCTAACACAAGCCAAAGCTCTTTTCCCCAATTCTCTTGATACATATACGGATTATTAATTTCCTTCTGAGTAGGATCAACATGAACCCACTCTCCATGCAACTTTACCTCTGCCCAAGAATGATCACCATAAATATCGAAAACTAACCTACTTTGATATCCATGAGCTAATGTCAAAGCTACATAGAGAATAGCAAACTCTCGGCACCTTCCTTTTCCATACTCTATTATTTTTAATGGATTCTCATACCGTTCGATGCTACCACGTGTGTAGTTTAATCTCTCATGTTCCCAATCTAACAACTCAGAGAAGTTGTAACCTCTGTCAAACAAAGTCCTTAATCCATTGCAAGTTTCAGGTCTTTCCAAATTTTTCATGATTCCAAGAACATTGGATATTATCAATTCTAATTTAATCATCGACCCAATTGGCAGGGTTATTACTAACAAACAAAAAAAGATCATTAATGGTTCAGAGAGTGATAATAATTTCCTTAAGTCCATCGAATTCATAAATCATACAGGGTATTTCACATAAAAATTCTCTTTATTAAAACCACAATCAGATCTGTTAGTGAATCATTTTTCAGAATAGTGAAGATAGTGTAGTTAGTGAAGATGAAAGGTTCCAAGCTGGTTGGACAGACAAGTTCTCTATTGATTACATATCGGAAATCGCAAGACAACAAATCCTTATAAACTGCAAGTGCTCCAGG
>JAEOTU010000057.1 GCA_016839665.1 Candidatus Hodarchaeota archaeon | reverse complement strand
ACTATAAGGTGATTGGCATGGATCCAATAGTTGACAAATCTCTTACTTGTTCGTGCTTCTGATTGGGCAATTTCATTAGGATGGTGCAACATCAAATGTTCTATTCCCCCTGCATGGATATCGAATGTTTCACCAAGATATTTCTGTGACATCACAGAGCATTCTAAATGCCATCCAGGATAGCCCAAACCCCAAGGCGAGGGCCATTTCATGAGATAGTCTTCAGGAGCCTTAATCCATAATGCGAAATCACGGGGATTTCGTTTCTCTGGATTAATTGCGACTCGTGTTCCAGCCGACTCCTCAGAGTAACTCGAAGGGCTAAGCTCGCCATAAGAGGGAAATCGAGTAACATCAAAATAAATCGACCCATTCACCTCGTAAGCATAACCTTGATCCATTAGATCTTTAATGAATTCAATCATTTCGGGAATGTGACCTGTTGCTCGGGGATAAATGTCTGCCCTTTTAATATTCAGAGCATCAATATCTTCAAAGAAGTGTTTAATTTGTGTCTCAACCAAGACCATTGGTTCCAGATTTTTACTCCGAGCTGTTCTTACAATTCTATCTTCTCCAGCATCAGCATCATCAGTTAAGTGGCCAACGTCAGTAATATTTTGAACCCAAAAAACATCATAACCACGCCAACGAAGATATCTCACTAAAACATCCCAATAGGAGTAAGTTCGAGCATTACCAATGTGGAGATCTAGGTAAATTGTTTGGCCACAAGAGTAAAAGTGGACTTTTTTATCATTTATAGGGACAAATTCTTCTTTTTTCCGGGTTAGGGAATTGTAAAGTTTCATATTATATCAACCTCTTGATAAACAACTTTGAATTCTCTCATCACCAGGAGAGTGCGGAAGAATATTGAGAAAATGGATCAGCAATTTATTCACTGTAGACTCCTGGCTGGATGAAAGAATTAACGACAACAACAACATTTAGAGCCAGTAATCTCAGTAATCAAAGTTATCGAGATACTTGGTATACTCGAAATTTTTATAATTTTTCTTATTGGTAATCCATAGCACATAATACCTATCTAATTCTTTTAATATTATTGAATAATTAGAATTAAGTAATTTTCTCTCAAGGAGAGAATCATTGAATGGTTATAGAACAAGAATTAAAACAGGTGGAACAGCTCACATTCAAAGGTCAATACGAGGAAGCACTTCAAAAAGTGGAGGCGTTGGAGAAAGTAACAGGACTTACTGATGATGAATATCTCTCGTATCTACTCCTGAAAAGTGAGATACTTTACTTGATAGGAGAATACGATCAAGCCTTAAACATAGCTAATCAATCTTTTCAGGAAAGTGAAAAACTCGACAAACCATTGCGAGTTATAGATTCTGTACTCATAAAAGGTTTCATACTATTTGCGTCAAGAAAATATGATGAGAGTAATGCTTTGGTTGAAAAGGGGGAGCAAATACTCAAATCAATCACAAACGTTCAATCAACGGAGATAAAAAGAAGAGAGGCAGGATTATACGAACTCAAAGGTAGAAATCAGATAAACATCGGTGAACTATTTAGTGCACTCGAATTTGGCCAAAAAAGCTTGTCACTACGAGAAGATCTAGGCACCAAACCTGGAATTGCTTTCTCTCTCCAGTTGATCGGAGATGTTTATAGAAATAAGGGAGAGCTAGATCGTGCATTGGAATATATGGAGAAAACAAAAACCATTGGAGAAGAACTTGGCCACAAGTTTCTCATATCATTGTCATACTATTCTATCGGTGGAGTTTATCTTAGTAAAGGGAAATTGGATCAAGCGCTAGAATATTTTCAAAAAATCCTAGCGCTACAGGAGATACTTCCTCTAACGTTAAAACCAGATATTTTCAATAATATTGGCGTCATTTTCATAAATAAAGGTGAGAATGATCAGGCACTGAAGTATTACAACAAAAGTTTGGCATTAAATGAAGCAAAGGGAAACCGAAGATCCATTGCCATAAATCTGGGTAATTTAGGTGAGGCTTATATTGGGCAAGGTGATTATAACACTGCCTCCGATTGTTTGAAAAGATCTCTGGAAATTTACAGAGAGATCGGTAATGATCACGGGATAGCTGAAGGTCTCTATGTATTCATTCGCGAATTTATTAATGATCTTCCTTCAGAAACGATTTCACGCTATTTAGATGAGTTTCGAGAGATTAATGATCGTCATAAGAACATCCCACTGATCACACAAAAATATCGTTTAGCTAAGGCTATAGTTTTGAAAAACAGTGGACGGTTGCCAGATAAAATGACCGCTCTTTCAATCTTTAAAGAAATTGCAGATGAAGAAATTGTTTGGTATGAGTTAACCGTGACTGCAATGATCTACTTGGGGGAATTGTTACTATTTGAGTTAAAAACCACCGGTAGTGAAACGGTTTTGAAAGAGGTGAAAGAGCTTACTGAAAAGTTACACACTGTCGCAGAATCTCAACACTCATATTGGTTGCTTACTGAAACCTATTTGTTACAGTCTAAGCTAGCTTTGTTGGAACTAAATCTAGAACAAGCTCAAGAATTGTTAACTCAAGCAAAGAAGATAGCAGCTGAAAAAGGCCTGTCACAGCTAGAAAAAGCGGTATCAGTCGAAAGTAACCTGTTATCATCTCAATTAAGCAAATGGGAGAAAATTGCTGACCTGAATCCCTCCCTGGTGGAGAGAATGGAATTAACCCAATTAAGTTCTCTTCTTGAAAGAATGCTGCACAAGAAATATAACGAAGAGGAAGTTATTAAGTATGCAGAAGAAGCAAGACAACTTGTAGAGGCATGGGAAAAGTAATCAATCAGAATAGCTTAAACCGCCACTTTATAAACAGCTTTCTCACGGTAACCAGTTGTCACTCTAATATATCCACTCAGTAGTTGATTTACTTCATTGTTCCCTGTATCAACTAAGAGTGGCCTACCATTAAGGGAATTTATTTTCTCCCTTGTTGCAATAACTAGTAAATTTTCTTTTCCTATTTGTCTAATGATTTCAGGACTTATTTGTTGGTTTCCTCGTCCAAAAAGATATCCTTGGCCGCCTATCGGAGTCACAATAATTTTAACTTGCTTTCGATTTATTCGTTCAGATAATTCCTTCTCACTCAGGTCTTTCCCAATGAGTTTTCCTTTATGAATAAGATCAACACCCAACAATGAATAATCCAAGTTCAATTTCTCCATTATGGGTCGTGTAGTTGTCCCTGGGCCTATAATGTAGAAATACTTATCATTCAGATTTTCAATAATATCCTCAGCGATTGCTTCTTGAGAGTATTTTTCGTTTGTTATACTCCCAGCTTTCATCTGTTGAACGTGAGCTCTCTCAAATGGAATTTTTAAGAATCCATAAAGTTTAGCTGAAACAAGACCCAATCTAAAAGATTCCTCGTCAATATCCATTACTTCAGCCTCTTTAACATTCTTCACATCTTGTCGAAGAAATAACGTTGCTAAGTCTCCTGCTCTTATGGGGTTACATGCATAGACAGCTGAATGCATTTTTACTCCTGTTGGGATACCTAATACAACTATCTTATCTTTAACAACATTATAAATATCTCTGGCAGTCCCATCTCCTCCAGCAAAAAGCAAAAGATCAACTTTCAACTTTAATAAATCTTCAGATGCGTTTTGAGTGTCGTCTCCTGACGTTTTTCCTTTTTTTATGGATCCAATGACTTTTGGCTTGAATCCGCATGATAGAGCAACATCTTGACCCATTTCATTAGGATAAGTAATCAATTCTATTTCATTTCTTAGAGAAGTAATTCTTTTTAATGCTTCCACTGCACGTTTAGGGGATTCTGGTTTCGCTCCCATTCTTTTAGCTTCTTCTAAAATAGTTAATCCATCAGTTCCTTTTAATCCTACCCTACCACCCATTCCTGCAATAGGATTGATAATTAAACCTAGTTTTTTCAACTTAAATCATTTCGTTTTCCCTTTTTTTTAGGTAAGCTCTCCATGTAATTGCCCATTTTGAAGGATCATCAAGGGTTTCAGTTTTAATTTTGTGGACAACACTATTATGAGGGGCATTCTTTACAAGGTCTGGATTTTCGTAGGCTTCTTTGACTACTTGTTTTAATCCAGCAATATACTCATCTATTTCGTCCTTGGAATAAGATTCCGTAGGTTCAAGTGTCATTGGTTGTGGTACAATAAATGGGTGGTGCGAAGACCACATATGAAAACCAAAATCAATCATTCGATTGGTTATATCCTCGGTAGTGATACCAGTCTCCTGTGTTAGTTCTTCCCAGCTATAGCGAACCTGTTCAATTCTGTGCCTTCCCTTAGCGTACGGTGCAGAAGCACCTTGAATATCTAAAATTTTCTTTAAAAGATAATTATTGTTTAATACTGCTATCTGAGAAACTTCTTTTAGCCCCTTACTCCCTAAACTCATGATCCAAGCGTAAGATCTCAATACTGCTGGTATCACCCCATAATATCCTCTTATTTTCCCTATACTTTTCGAAATGTCGTAGTTTAGAAAGTACTTTGAACCATTGAAATCAACTAAAGGAAATGGAAGATACTCGATAAGTTTTTTCCTTACTCCCAGAGCGCCAGTGGCGGGTCCACCACAACCGTGTGGAGAAGAAAATGTCTTATGGAGATTGAAGAAGCACATATCAAACCCAGCTTCTCTTGCTCTTGCTATACCCAGTATTCCATTTGCATTTGCCTGATCATAACCGCAAATTCCTCCAACGTCATGAATGGTTTGTGTGAACTCTGAAATATCTGGATTAAATATTCCTGTATCTTCAGGATTGGTAATCAGTAGTCCAGCAGTACGATCAGATACTGCTGTTTTCAAAGCTTCAAGGTCAGGTAGACCATCTTCATTTGGATAGATAGTGATTATCTTATATCCCTTAACAGCTGCTGCTGCCGCATCTGAAGGGTGAGAAAAGATTGTTGTAATCATTTCATCTCTTTTATCAGATTCTCCATTAGAATCATGATATGCTTGAATGATTGAAGTCATTGCGAGTATAGCTTGACTACCACCCCCAGGTTGAAAAGTAAATTTATCTAAACCAGATATTTCTCTTAGAAAGACATCTAGTTTGTAAATTATTTCTAAAATACCTTGAACTGTACTTTCATCTTGATTTGGGTGAAGTTCTGTTAATTTTGGAGATGTAGCAAATAGTTCATTTATCTTAGGACTGTATTTCATTGTACAGGTACCTTGACCAATGTCAATGTTCAAATCAGCTCCGAGAGTTTCTTGGGATATTCTTAAAAAATGTTTTAAAACACGCATTTGAGATAGTTCTGGGAGTTTGGGAGCTTGGGTTCGGAGCATGTTTTTCGGTAAGGAAGAAAGACCATCCCCAACTACATCCTCAATATCCTTCTCAACTTCAGGTATTAATATTCCCCGTTCACCTTTCGTGCTCAATTCAAAGATAACAGGTTCGTCCCATTTGGCTTGATGAAAATTAACGCGTAGTTTCATTATCATTCCCTCATTTATGCATAGCTTCTGTAAGTGCTTGAACTAACCGATCTATATCCTCTTTAGTATGAACTTCTGTTACACAATAAAGAGCACTCTCTCCTAGTTCTGGGAATTCCTTAGAGAGATCTTGTCCTCCAAAGATTCCCTTTTCAAGTAAGAGCTGGTTCACTTCATTAACAGTTTTACCAATACTATTGAATTCTACAATAAATTCTTTGAATTGTGATGATTGAAATAATAAGACATTTATCCCTCCGATTTCCGAGATTCGTTTCATTGCATACTGAGATTTTTGTACTATTAATTTCCCAAGCTCCTGCATTCCTTGAGGCCCCATCAGAGCCAGAAAGACTCCTGCAGTAACTCCCCATAAAGCAGCCATTGTACCTACAAATTCTTTGCCTTGTTCCCTTTTATCGAAGGACGTACGTTCATAGGTTACATCACCAAAACCCCATTCACCTTCTACACTAGTGTTAGTTATGCCAAAAAGGCGGGATGGATATTCCATCACAAATTTCTTTTCGTCTCGTGTGGCAATGAAACCAGCCAATCCTCCTCCATATTGCATATGCATACCTAAGGGTTGAATATCTCCACAGACGATATCAGCGCCATAATTACTTGGGGGGATTAAGACACCTAAAGAAATCGGGTCTACTCCAACTAAGCTTAAGGCCCCTTGTTCATGCACAATATCGGAAATCTTTTTACCTTGATCCTCGATTGT
>JAEOTU010000056.1 GCA_016839665.1 Candidatus Hodarchaeota archaeon | reverse complement strand
TTTTACTAAAAATTGACCCCACCAATGTATCTGAATTATGATTACTATCTTATATACTTTCTGTTAGTTAAAAAATTGTACTATTAGTATCGACACTACAAGAAAAGTATGGAAATTGTACCATAAAATAATAAAAGGGAAAAAAAAGGAGGAATGACAAGTTGTATCTTTAACCTTATCTTGAACTAGAAATTTAAACAGTAAATGTTGTTATTCTCAAGTTAACATTCGCTCGAGAACATAAACACTCCCATCAAGAATGATAGTGGTGGATTTGACACCGTTGTGGAAACAAAGATCTCTATTGATCACAATACTCCCCTATCTCAAAATTGGAATAGGCCACAGTTTTTGCCAAATCATTATTCGAGGGTTGTTATATGACTTCTAGGTTTCTTCAAGCAATACGGCCGTTTATGTCAATAACCCCAGAAGTCGTTAAACCGTCTCGCGAGGTTCATTTTAATGAGAAGTTAATGTGGACATTGACTGCTTTGGTCATTTACTTTGTAATGGCGTCGACTCCGATAATTGGAACTGAGTTGGGGGAAGCTGACCCTTTTGCGTTTATGCGTACAATAACTGCTTCTACACAAGGATCATTGGCTGAGCTTGGAATAGGGCCAATTGTGACCGCAGGACTCATAATGCAGATTTTAGTAGGTTCAAAGATAATTAATGTGAATATGGGGGATCCAGAAGAGAGATCTTTATATACTGGTGCTCAAAAAGTCATGTCAGTATTAATGACAATCATCGAGGCATCAGCGTTTCTAATTGGAGGAACTTATGGGACTAATCTTGAACCCACTCAGCAATTGGCAATAATTGCTCAGCTTTTAACGGCTGGCATAATCATCATCCTTCTTGATGAATTGATTCAGAAAGGGTGGGGTTTAGGGTCAGGTATCTCTCTATTCATCGCTGGTGGTGTTGGTTTGCAAATTTTTCAGGGTTTGTTTGCAGCAAATCAAATGGATGAGGGACCAGACTTTGTGGTAACATCCTACCGAGGTATTGTTCTTGCTTTTTTTGCCTGGGCAACACAAGAAGATCCTATCTCTGCATTCGTGCATTTATTTTTCCGTTATAGTCCCATTGCAAGTGATAACCTAAATTTACCCTCCCTCTCACTTCTTTCTGTAATTGCTACAATTGTTATTTTTATCATTGTGATTTATTTTGAGTCAATGCGTATTGAAATCCCAATTTCCTATGCACAATACAAGGGGATTCGTTCAACTTATCCTATCAAATTACTTTACGTGTCGAATATCCCCGTAATCTTGACCTCTGCCGTATTCGCAGATATTTACTTCATTGCTCAAATGGTCTGGAGTACAACTGGTAGAGAAAATTCCAATAATCTTCTAGCTAAATTTCTAGGCACTTTTGAGCAAGATCCCACTTCTAACCAATATGTTCCTACTGGGGGTCTTGTCTATTTTCTTACTCCACCACGATCACTCATAGGAGAATTGGGTGTTTTTGATATTAGTGGGCCTGATACCCTTATGCTATCTTTTATTCGAGCGATAATTTATGCTATCATTCTAATTGTTCTGTCTGTTATTTTCTCTGTAATGTGGTTAGAAACTGCTGGTATGGGTCCCCGTGACGTTGCAAGCCAGTTTTTGCAATCAGGAATGCAAATGCCAGGGTGGCGGAGAAGTAAAAAGATAATTGAACGTCGATTAGAGATGTATATTCCTACAATAGCAGTCATAAGTGGCCTATTAATTGGTTGTCTGGCAGCTTTTGCGGATTTCCTTGGCGCAATAGGATCTGGGATGGGGATTCTTTTGTCAGTCAGTATTATGAGACAATATTTTGAACTGATAAGCAAGGAGAAAGTCGCGGAAATGAACCCCGCACTGCGTGGTTTTCTAGGGATAAAATAGTCAATGTTTGAGGTTGAAGTGGGTTGTTATTACTGACGTTTGAAATCGTAGGCTTTCCAAACAATTTAGAATGTCCTTACGAGTCTTTTTTTAAGCGAAAAATAAGTTCAACAATCTTGAATTGGTTCTGTTATAGAAATTCTTTTAACTCTAAAATCGAAATAACTATCGATGGTAATTAGGCATGACCAAGAACTCAGCCAAAGAGGAGAGAAAACTCCCACACATGCCAATGGTACAACATATGGATTAGACAAGTCAACTAAAAGGTTCTCACATTCGAAATTTTTCTACCTTCTTTTAACAATGCTTTTCATTGTGCTGGGAGGCATAATCAATACAAGTTTCATCTTAATCAGTCTTTTAACTTACGTGTTTTTACCCATTGTTATAATGTATAGAATAAGGCTTGGTGGTTAGGATAATTCAATCTTATCTAATAAAAAAAATTATGATTATCCTCCTATTTGTGATAGGCTGAATTATTACGCGTTCTATTAACGGTTTCCACGTTCTCAAACCAAAAATTATAGTCGAAAAAATGTACCACAACACATAAAGTTGATATTTTTATTTAGGATCTATGTTTGAAGATTTCCATGGGTAAAAACAGTTGCAATATTTCTCTTTGGTACAACTGAGGTTGAGATAAATTCAATTAGAAGAGGGAAATGTTTTCACTGAGTATGATTTGGAAATCCTCACAAGACATACTGTGAAATAATGAATAAATAAAGAACATGTGATATTTGATTAAGAAAGTAATTGAGGAAACAATTTATGCATGATTACTCTATCCCTATCTTCACTGAGGGATTAAAAAAATTTTTTTACCCTGCAAAAACCGTATTAGAGGATATTAATCTTACAATTGTCGAAGGGGAAACAGTAGGTATCTTAGGAAATAATGGGGCTGGAAAAACAACACTCCTACGAATATTAGCCACTTTATTATCCCCTTCTTATGGATTCGTTAAGATTTTCGGAATGGATATTCGATTTGAGGCTACTGAAATTAAAAGAATGATTGGATATCTTCCTGAAAGGTTTTCATTTTATCCCTACTTTACTGTTACCAATGTTCTTGATTTTTTTGAGCAACTTAGTCCAGTTAACAATACAGATAACGAAGAACTGAGAGAACGGGTAATTAAGTTGTTAGAAATAGAATCATATTTGCATGTCCGAATAAATGCTCTTTCAAAGGGTATGTTACACAAAGTTGGGTTGGCTATCACCCTAATGCATGATCCCCCAATCCTGCTACTTGATGAACCAACATCAGGTTTAGATCCTCTCGTTAGATCTCAGATTAGAAAAATTTTGATGAACTTGACCGATGATTATGAAAAGACCATTTTGATATCTTCTCATATCTTAGAAGATGTTGAAGCGGTGTGTGATCGTGTTTTTTTCTTAGAAGCTGGAAAGATGCTCCAAAAACCTTTCTGGATATCAGACATGAAGCGAAAATTCTCCAACATGATACGATTAGAGATAAGAAGTGAAAAACTAATTAATACTATCAATGAATTTATAGAAGAAACCATCTACAATGTAGATACCCCCAGAGGTATTGATATCTATTGTAAGAAGAATACTGTCCCAAAAATTTGTGAGGATCTAAGAAATAAACTGGATTTTGAAGTTAATGTTATTAGTCATTTGATTACTTTAGAAGACATTTATATTCTGAATCATGCGAAAGTAAACTGGTTGGATTATTTATCATAAGTGTAGAGGGAATTTTTTTTGGATAAAAGTTTCTATTTTTATCTCGTTAATGAAATCAAGGTTAGAATTAAAACATCAGTTTTATTGTGGGCTTACTACGGTGTTATGGCTAGTATATTCATTTCTACGATCCCCTTAGCTTTATTTTTCCAACAACCTATCCTCTATCAGACCTTACCAAGCAAGATTCTTTTTATATTTCTTTTATTTCTTCCCTTGACTTTTGACATCTTTTCTCGTGAATATCAGTTAAACATGATAGATTATTTCACCATGAACTCTGTGAAGTTTAAAACAATCTATAAAACGAGAATTATCTCTAATGCGTTTTTAATGGTTATTCCTATATTATTGGGATTTTCTAGTATTTTTTTATTCCAGTTATTATCTTTCAATCTGCCCAGTATTCTCCAAATACTTGTCTATTTATTAATCATCTCCCTATCATTCTATTTATGGTTTTCAATTGCTATAATAATCCTTTCAATAACAGAATTGAAATATTCTACTAATTTGTCCTGTGTTCTAATCTATTTTGTTATAATCACCTGCCTCATTGGTTGTTTTTCTCTCCTAAATGAATTAGGAAAGAACCTGAGTAGTATTCCTAGCGTTATTTTAGGATTAACTCTATTTAAGAATCCTGCTGTATCCTTGCTAACAACCTTAATTGGCTGTGTTATGACTCAAATCTTTGTTTTATTGTTGTTAACCAAAATAGTCCACTTTTATGCTAATAAAACGGAAATACTTGGTCAAAAGGAGAGTCGAAAGATTCAGTATTCAAGTAATTACTCTATAGTAGAGGGCTTAAAATCTATCAAAGATTTACCGTTGAGATTTTTAATGCCTATCCTTAGTTTTATGCCCTATCTTCTACTGTACAGCATAACAACTGATCCTTTACAGCGAGTGGAAGGTTTATTGGTTGTTTTTAGTTTTCATTTCTTAATTATCCTCATATACGTGCTAGTATTAAAATTTCCACTGATTACTGTAGAAAAGGAGTTCAATATGGAAGAGTTAATTTTATCAAGGATCTCCTCAACCCATTATTTTTTAGAAAAAGTCAAACAGTTATTAGTTTGGATTTTATCCCCCTTGATATTGCCTGGTTATATGATTCTAATTCTTACGAGACCTTTTTTCTTTATGATGGTCGGTCGTCATCCTTTTTTGAATTGTTTGATCCAATTCGGCATTCTTCTATTGATTCGTGTCTTGTACTTTGTTTCTATCCTTATTTTCATTTGGCGATTATTACCCACAAAGAATTTATTACAATCTACACTTCTTTCAATATTTGGTTTAGAGATTCTCGGAATTTTTCTTTTTCTCCTCTTAACTCCACCACTTAATTCTCCCCCCCTTTTGATAATATTAATGATTGCTCCACCAGCATTTTCTCCTCTCCTCTCAAGTACCTCTTTGTACTATTATGCTATTACTCCCAATATTTTTGAAAGGTTCGAAATTCTGATGCCTATAGCTTTGACAATTGCATTTTTCTTTGGATCTCTTTTGTTAATCAAGTCAGATATCCGATTTGATTGAGTATTATATTGTTTTCTATTTCCCTAACAGGGCTTAACTGGATAGTGTTATTTTGAATCGATTTTCACAGATCGAGTTTTTAAGATCCTTTTCGAGTTTTCTTGAAGAGAATTACAAGCAAAGGGATAATGATTAAATACTGAAGGGGAGGAAAAGAAAGAGGTTTGGAGAGGAAAAAGGATAGTTGGTCTGCAGTGAAGGTGATATTTGTTTTTTCAATCTCGTGAGAAGAATTATAGCCAATCATATGGACAACTCTTCCCTCAAGAATAATAAGCTGCTTCGTTTGTGTATTCCAAAGCTCGTCACTTGCTTTAACAGTACGCTCAACGAGAAATTCTAATCCATTATCCATTGAGAAACGATAATAAAATTCATGTTCAGGGCAACCATTCCAGAGATAAGTCACTATTGCTTCTTCATCGTAAATAGTAGGCATATCTGAAATATCATACATTTCTTTTACCGCATCTCCAGCCATGTCCCATAATACCATCATTTCGAAGTATTCATTATCATTTTGAGTAATATTAATCATTTTGCTTGTATTTTGGCTGAAATTACGAAGGAGCACGTGAGTTGATCGTAAATCATCAGGACTGTATTTTTGTCTTGGAAAAACAAGAAACGCACTGTTCAGTCGTTCACTAACGAAGCAAGCAAATCTAATGTGTGGCCAGAACGAGCAATTCAAGGGGACTTTCTGATTTATCAAGATAGAACCATTTGGAGAAAACACTTTCCAATACATTTGATCCATATCACAAGTAAGGTTGAAACAATAATTGGTTGTAAGCTTGTGAGGTGGTGTTAGGTTGATTGGTATGTCTTCAGATAATGGCCAAGTTATCGTCTTTTTCTGGAAATCAATAGTCACAAGGGGATTGTCTGTGCTATCACTGTCATTTTTCACTTCAACTAAGATTCTATTGGGATTACTCGTGGATTTTGGGTTTACTAGACGAGGAAATTTCAGCATTAGCCAAGCAACATCTTCTTGGACATGAAAACTGAGGACTAGAATCAAAACGAAAGCTAAGCTTGTTCCAAAATATTTCATGTGCAAGTCCTATAGACTAAGGTCACATCGGGGACTAATAAGATTTGATAAGAGTGCAGATAAAAATGGGCTTAAATTCAAGTAAAATCTTTTATACTGTCTGAACAGTACTAAGGTGTGGGACTATGTTAGAAGAAGATACTGAGGAAATTAGATGGAAAATTTATCGGCATTCTAAGGATATCTTTTTTTTTATGACTCTTGGTGGTTGCTCAATGTTTATTGTCGGCATTCTCTCCTTGCTTGACCCAGGATTTGATGTCTATGCATTCCTCCCCTTAATGGTTATAATGTTCTTCTGGGCGTTCCCGCCACTCCTCATTATATTACTTATTGAAAAACAAGCATTGGAGAAATATCCCTTCCATCCTCCAACTCGTTTTGGCCCCCTCGCATACCCTTTCAGATCTTTTGAAAGTGCAGTAACGATGCTAGTCGCGTTTTGGGATATTAGTATATTCCTCATAGGATTTTTTCTCTCACAAAGTGTTTCTCTGGAAATAGAATATATTACTGCAATGAATATCACTTTTTCGCCTCTAGCTGTGATTAAATCGTTCTTTTCCTATAGAATGTTTAAAAAGAAGTATTTCTTTTAAGAAAGACAACAAAAAACTAAATGTGTTTCTTAAAAATTGTCCTTTCTATTCTAAAACAGATCTAACTTACAGGCTTCTACAGAAATTTCATGGCAGAAAGGGGTAAAGCAGCGGGAACCCTGCCAGAAAAAAAGGCACAGTTACTAGAATAAAAATAATCCCTGTCACTAATAAATCATATTCAAAATTTTGCTTATTCCGAATTAATCGATTGCCCAGTTGAATTAAAATCATAGTCAGAGAAATGGCACGAACTGCCCAGGCTACAAAAATAAGAATTGTCCAGAAGATCTGGTCTCCCGATTCTATTAACAGCTGCCAGCCACGAATGTAGTCATCCCATTGAGAAAGGAGTGTTAACACCATAGTTGATCCTCAAATCCGCTATCCCCTCCCTC
>JAEOTU010000055.1 GCA_016839665.1 Candidatus Hodarchaeota archaeon | reverse complement strand
TAACTAACCAGTTAAAAAAAACAGTTCTCATCTATTCTCGAAGGAGCTTAGACAAGAGCTCATGAATTCATTCGAATGTAACATCTAGCAATATAATATCGATTTATTTCGGATTAGACTTTTTCTTTAAACGTTTTCTCTTCAATGGGACAAGAATCACCATCATCAGTAAAAATACTCCTAATCCCCAAGATGATGCTGCTGAAGGATAAGTGATAAAACTGACTACCATTTCGAGTTGGATCAGTTCTTGGAATGCCAACAGAATTTGTATTTGATCTAGGAGATACTGGTTATTTTGATCTGTTGAAGATGAATAGAATCCAATTGTTGGAGCTCTTAATTTTTTAATTAGTTCACGAGCTATATTCTTACTATATTGAAGATACTCAAAAAAAACATTGCACCGAATAATGAGACTCTGATCTCCTGCTAGAATTTCATCCGATTTCACACGGTTCAGAAAATCATATGTCGCATTGCAACTCCCTTCTTTTTCTAGATAATTACGAATGAATATATCCAGGCGATTTATAAGAGGAGTAACGGAAAACCCGACATCTAACGCTTCATCAAATTGATTGAGCGCAAGAATGAGCTCTCCATGATGTTTGCAATGGTATATATGGGAAATCCAAGATAATTTAGAATCAAACGTTTCAGGAATTCCGTTAGTAATATTTGTTAATTGATAAAGTGTTTCTAGCACATTTTTTCCGTAACCACGAATAGTAGATAAATTAAAAAGTTCAGGAAAACTTGCTGCTTTTGTTAGTAATTCGATGAAGTGAATATGATCTCTTGCTAATCGTAAAGAATCATTTGGAGAAGAACTTAACGTATTTGTTACGTTGTCAAACCCAGATTGAATCTTCCCCCATAGTAGCCGACAAGAATTATGAAAAACCTCAAGATTGAATGAGTCTAAGGGTATTTCTTCGGGAGTATACACCAAGAAACTTCTTAACGCTTTGATTTGAACTGTATAGTCTTCTATGTCGATTGTAGATTCATTCCAATATGCGAATTTATCAAAAAGTAATTCTCTTCCAAGACCCCACCACGCCGAACCGCTTTCAAATTGGTGTAAATACCAAATTACGTCAAATAGTTCTTCAGAAGTGATTGAACGAGAAGTGTTTATAGAACCATCAATCATAACAGGGTTGATTGTTGAGTGATTTTGGGAGACCATTTCATTGATAATTCTTTCTAAATCTTGGATAATGTCATCCGTATCGTAATCTGGTTGAGTACCATTGTTTGAATTGTTGCTTACTTGATTGGTACTCATAAGGGAAAGAATAGATAGTAAACCAGAAGAAATTACCACCAAGAATACTATTCCAAAAACGATTTTGACTCTATTCTTTTTGGGCTTGAAAAAGAGAGGTGGTTTTCCTTTCTCCATTTGAGAAAGGGATTTTCGGCTTTGTTTAATATAATCTTCAAGTTCTTCTTCAGAAGGTCCCTCAAATCCTTTTTGACCAAGAACTTCACTCATCTGGCTTTCACTTCTGTTACTTAACTATTTCTAATAAATTATCACAAAATTTATTGATGTCTAGTGAGAAAGGATGCTCTTTTTCTTCAAGAACATAAATTCTTTCCGTCACAAAAGGAATTCTCCTGAAAGAGTAGATGGGGCTTATAGATAATGATTTTGTATTATTTTTGAGATTATCCCAAATTACCCCAACATTCTCCTCTGCAACCTTAACATCTTGGGAATTGGGTTCTACAGCTAAATCCTCCCGATGTTCGATCTGGTTCATAATTGCAAAGAATTCAGTCCCTTCCAACTTAGAGTAGCATTCTGTTATCAATAAATTCAAACCTTTAATTTCGGATTTAACAGGCCTTGTAACAATCATTATCTTATCTGAAACAACTAGTGCATCAAGCGATCGAAAAGTGATACCAGGCATACAATCCATAATTAAGAAATCATATTCTTGGGAATTGCAATAACGAATAAATTCAAACAATTTGGCAAGAATACGCCCTTCTCCATGTTGTGTTAATTTTGAACGTATTTTAGCCTGTTTTTGTAGAATCTCGACATCAGAGAAAACGCAATGAAAACTAGCTGTCTTCGTGGGAACTATAACATCTTGTGGTTCAACATTTCCAACTAAGAACTCAGTTAAAGATTTTTTACCTGACCCCTCATCCAATGAATCTGGAGGTAAATATGATTGGAGAGAGGGAGCCCGAAGATCAAAATCCATCAAACAAACTTTCTTGTTGAGAGTTGCTAACCTTACAGCTGTATTGACTGATAAAACAGTTTTTCCCACTCCTCCGCGATAGCTGTGAAAAGCAATTGTCTCCATCTATTCATCAACTCCCAGAATTTTATATAAGACTTCCGTTGCCTTGCTTTCTCCAGCAACCTTTACTCTTTTCTTAAGAACCAACCCATTATCAGCTAGTTCGTTCAGATAACGAGATTCCAACCCCCTACTACGATCAGTATCCAAAGCGATTTCTGTACTTGAGACCCATTCATCTTTCTTTTGTATTGCTTTATAAGTAATAAACAACCCTGGTCGAGATTCCTGAAGATTTAATACGTCTAAACTTGATGGCATAACTGATTTTTCCTCTTTAGATAATGTTGAACCTTTTAGATCCCCAACACCAGAAATTTTCTGTAAAAAACTATTCATAGACAATATTGAACTTTCAATCGTTATTAAGTGCTGAGAAAGTTTCTTGATTTCCTCAAGAATCTCAGTTAAAACCTTAGTTTGCTCCATTTTAACCTAAAATAAAATTCAATTTTTTTGTTTAAAAACGTTGCGCAATGTTGCGCAATGTTTAAAAACGCATATGATCATTGATAATAAATGATGATATTTGTTGATCTATGTTGGTTGAACAAGTGATTCATATTATTAGGTGGTATTTATATGAGAAAACGATTGTTAAATAAGTTAAATCTGTTAGTTGTATTTATTATTATAATTCAAGGGATTTTTTATGTTTCCAGCTCCTTGGGTTACAATAATGCAAAAACCATGATAATATCATCCGATGTGAAGTCATCAGAAGATTTGGTAATCAATATCAATCAAAATGCTTCAGGAATCGGACTTTCTTCAGCTATTGAATTCAGTATAACTCTCCAGAATAATGGTTCAGATCGTATGCAAAATGTTAATGCTGACGTAAATACGACGGCTTTGAATGTGGAAATCAGTCCGAGAACTAATTATCAGTTCTCCGACATAAATGTGGAGCAGCTCGTTTCTTTCAACGTCACACTCAGTGTAACTGAACCAGATATCAATCGAGGAGTAGATCTAGTCCTGATAGTTGACGCATCAGGGAGTATGGGGGAAGAAATCGCCTCAGTCCAAAAGGAACTGACAGACTTAATTTCTACCTTAACTGCTGAAATCTCTGATCTTCGAATAGGAATTATTGTATATGGTTGGTCAAAATATTCTCAATTTCCCATGTCATCTTCTAATAATTATATGCCTCTAACAACTGATTTTAATGCAATAAAAGACATGATCGAATCTTTATATTCAAATGGGGGGACTGAACCATGGGGAGATGCTCTTTATTGTACCAACACCTGGGATTGGCGACAAGATGCTCAAAAACTAGTAATTGTGATTGGTGATGAAGATTGTGATCCAGGACATGTAATCGGTAAAGACTATCAGAGTGATTCGTGGTATAATGGTTCAGAACTGCTTTCAGTTGTCACTGAGCTGAAAGATAAAGGCGTCATTATCAGTACTGTTGTATGTGAGAATCCAGATACTTTCGTAGAAAATCAATTTCAATGGATTGCAAACTATACTGGAGGTAAGTCAGTTTATCTCCCAGATCTTGAAGGGGGAGAAAACCCAGTTACTTTGCCTAAATTAATTCAAGAATGGACACTGGAACTATCCCGAGAATATTCCAATTGGTTTATTGTAGAAGCAACATGGTCCAATGAAAATGGAGATTTATTAGGAACGAGCGAACGAGCTCACTATTGGATGGATTTTTCAGCGCCATCTGTAATTTATTACGATAAGGTTATAGCAAAAGGATCTGGATTTTTTGATGTTCAGTTATTTGCAGAAGTACGTGATTTCTCAGTAATAAGCAATGTCGTTATCTATCATAATGCTTATGATAGTTGGACAGTTGATTTAATGATTTATGATAACGCAACCTCACTATATTCTGTGAGCTTCCATGATTTGAAAGAAGAGTATAATCTATCTTTCTTCTTTGAGGCTACAGACAGTCTTGGAAACTCAGGAGTAACCAGTGAATTTTGGATCGATGTGGGTATTCAATCAAGAATCCTTGGTGAAAAAACAGTTGTTCAAATTACTGGCGGAGAATCACTCGTTTCATTATTCTCTTCTCCATCGAATATGACTACTTTCTTATGGTTTTCGTGTCCACAGGAGTTGATTACTGACATTGTTGTTGATCTGTCTATCCAAGATGAGGATAAAAACAACAAAATACCCGTGAATAACGATATTGTAACAAACCAAGGTGAAACATCACAATTAAGTAGAATATTGGAGTTTCCTCTACAAAAACAACAATATTTATTGAGTTTGACAATTCCAGATTATTATGAAAATGCCTGTCAATTGGAATCAGTTTGGTTTTCCCCATTACTTTTGGATAATCAGTCTGTTACCAGGAATATGACTGATATAGAAAGAACCCACCTCTATCAATGGACTCTTAATGAAAAAATTAACTTAGTGGTTGATTATACTCCTAGTTCAGACTTAGTTGTTGGTGGAAAAGTCTTTTACACAAATTGGACCTACATTGGTGACTTTTCTGTCACTAAAGCTCTTGAACTCAAACCAGGAACATATTTCGTTTTAGTTAATGCACAATTAAGAGAAGGAATGTACAGATTAATTCTTACTGATCTAGTACCTGACATCGACGATCGCTATTACGCTGTGGCATCGACTCCTGGGTTTGATATCGTATCAACTCTCTTTCCGTTAGGTATTCTAGTTTTCCTACTCATTTTAAATAGGAAACGGGGGTCATAAGAATGGAGACAGATAAAATCGCAAGACTAAGACTTGTCAGGGTAATCGCTGGAATAATAGTCATCGTTGGACTATTAATTTTTCTGTTTCCATCTTCTCCCTTTTTCTTCATGAAAGTGTTCACTTCTCCAAACTCAGATCAAATGATATTAATACAACGTTACAGTAATCATTCAGATGGCATTGAAATTCTTCAAAATCTGGAAATGAGAGATTTATTTGACGAAACCAAACAAATCAATTCATCTAGCAATCAGTTTCTGAATTCATCAATTACATCACAGTATGATTTTTGCACAATAAATCAATCCACTATTGAGCATTACAACCATTCTCTTGACAAGGATGAAAGCAAGGCACGATATTTTGCCTACACTTGGTCATTCAACAGCCGAAACCTTACAAATTTTACGATTGAATCCTTAATTGGAAGCATTGATGGTATTGATGATCCATTATTCAATTTCGCTCCCACTATCCCGACTCAATTTGACAAGCTGTGGATAATCACACAACAGTTAGACAGTCTTAACTTCTCATCAGGATGGATCGTTTTTCAAGAGCTGGAATATGGGTACTATCAAAAACAACCTTACATTAATGGCCAAGGTGAAATAATTCGACAAATCTCTGTTCTTGATTCTAGTGAAAACCTTCTATGGATGGCTAGCTATTCTATAGGATGGATGGTTATCGAATAATGCACGGACTCACAATCTAAAATCTTTCTCCCCTTCTTTTTTTTGCTCATTTGGGTATATGGTGGTGGAACCTGTTTTAAATTAATCAACTAATTTAGCTGATAAGAACTTAAAATCAGTAAATTCATATACGCCCGCATTTGAATGATTCTTAGTTAACAATATATTGCTAGGTCTTACTTTATGTCTAAGCATGAACGATTGGTAACATTGAAAGATGCAGTGATTTACACAAATCATGCAGAGGAAAATATCCGTCTTCAAATCTCTCGTGGATTGCTTAAAAAGTATGATAAGCATGGAACTCCGTTGAAAGATCCTTTACGGGAGAAGGGGTTTTTCAAATTGTCTGAATTGATGTCTGTTTATGATATTACAGAGGATCCAGATGATGCGAAAAAGAAGTTCTTAATACGTAAACATAAAAGCGACAGTGCTAAGAATATTATCACCAAAGAAATCCGTGTGCTACGTACTTCAGAAATGGATAAGCTGGATCAAATTAAAAAAGATAGCATTGACACATGGATTCTTGCACCGAAGTTTGATCCATCTGAGAAACTAGAAGCAGTAACATTTGAAGAAACTAATAAATCACCCATTAAAAATCAGGTAGAAAAATTCCTACAAGAAACTCGTCGAATCCTCAAATCCCATGGAAATATTTTAATTCATTCGATTCCACGATACATGCCATATTTTGGTGTGATACTTAGTGAAATGGGTTTATTCTTTAAGTATTGGATAGCATATGCAGCAAAGACCCCTCGACAACAAAAAATAAGAAAATTCACTCCAGAGGCAAATGGAATACTCTATTTTGTAAATTCAAAAAGAAATTTCCGAATAAATCGAGTTAGAGAGCCTTATCGCAATTGTTCGTTTTGTTCTGAACCTTTAAAAGATTATGGAGGTAAAAAACACCTTCGACATGTTGATGGTATGGTTATCTCTGATGTATGGCATCTAGAATATGATTCAGGTTCGATTCTTCCTTCTCCAATCTTAAAACGATTAATTGATCTATCCTGTAATACCGAGTCATCATTGTTACTTGCCCCTTTTGATGGAGAAATTCCTCATGAATTACGAAAATAAGATAATTAATGGGGATTGTATTGAAGAGATGAAAATTCTACCCTCCGAAATTGTCGATCTAGCATTTGCAGATCCACCTTATAACCTAGAAAAAGATTATGGCGTCTATATTGATTCAAACACCCCAAAAAATTACCTTAAATGGACAGAACAATGGTTAAAAGGAATAATTCGATTACTAAAACCACATGGCTCGTTATATTTCTTGACCCTCCCTAAATGGGCACTTCACCATGCTGTTTTTCTTGACAAATTCTTGTTCCGTCAAAACACTATTGCTTGGGATGCTCTTTCCACTCCTCGCGGAAAAATAATGCCTGCACATTATTCACTTCTTTTCTACACAAAATCTCTTGAACACACATTCAATCAATTAAAATCCAAACACAATTGGACTCACTGTTCCCGTTCTAAATGCATCAGGCAGCGAAACTCCTCTTCATTACAGGACGCCTTATATTCTGATATTTGGAGCAATCTTTATCGGGTTAAACATCGAGGGAAGAGACATGCGCATCATCCTACTCAATTACCATTAGCATTCATGGAACGAATCATTCTAACATCTTCTAATCCTGGAAACCTTGTATTTGATCCATTTCTTGGTGTAGGTACAACTGCAATCGTAGCTAAACTGCTCGAGCGAAAATACTTGGGGATTGAGATTAACCCTGAATATGTTCAAGAAGCTCAGAAAAATCTAACACAAACTATGTCATTTCGTTCTCGACTGGAATTCCAAAACCTACCTCAAGAATCACTGAACCTCAATAATTTTCTATGATATTATAATTTGAAATTGATTCGATTGCAAATGAAAACTTCTGAAAAGAATGAAGGACATGGTGAACATTACACACCACCCTCTTTAGCTCAATTTGTTGTGTGGTCAGGATTTCAAGCGTTTCTCAATAAACAACTTCCGATTAACCAATGGTCAAACATCCAGAAGGAAAATTTCGAATGGACTCATACCCAAAGACCTTCATTAAATGGAAAAATTGACGAAATCAAGATTCTGGATTTAGGAGTTGGAGACGGAGCATTTCTATTAGCTGCAGGTAAATTCCTTGAGGGAATCCATTCTAGTTCAGAATCAATTGACTCAACAAACATCAGATTAAACATATTAGAAAAAAACCTCCATGGAGTCGATTCAAGCTCTAGAGCGGTAATTTCTTGCCGAAGAGAAATTAAAAAATGGATAATTGGGGATAATAAAACAGTTAAGGGTTCAAACCTAATCCAGAAAATTGATAAATCTCTTAACCAGAAAATTCGGGTTGGAAATGTCTTATTTGGAGACATCTTTCAGGATGATAGAAAAAAAAATTCACTCCTGTATCAGAATGAAGAATCAAAACTACCATTTCACTGGTATGAAGAATTTTCATCAGTTTTTAAACAAAAAAAGCTTGGGTTCGATCTAGTCTTATGTAATCCACCCTATGTTACAAAAGAAATTTCTCCTAAGGATATTCATCTCTATCGTCAATTATATCGAAATCAAATTTTTGTCAATCGCTTCAATCTTTACCACCTTTTTTTCGTTAGGGTCCGAGATCTTTTAGCTCCAACTGGTACAACAGTGTTCCTGACAGCTAATTCCATTTTAACTGACTCTTATAGTACAAAAGTAAGGGATTTTCTTTTTTCCCATTTTGAAATCAAAATGATTGTTGATTTTGTCAATCGAACCCACATTTTTCCAAATGTTCTTCAAGGAACTTGTATCCTGGGTTTATGTAAAAAAAATGGAGAAGCTGAAAAACAACAGACTCAGATAGTTCGTACTTTTGATATGTCTTCATTAAACAAAGGAGATAGTGTCGAAGGAAGGATTTCAACACCTCGGTTAACTTTTTTCAATAAAATTATTTCATCGCCTCATATTAGAACCATAGAGATATTAGAACTCTTGAATCAGACCTGTACTCCTCTAAGAACCATGTTTAAAATCCAAAGTGGAGAAATTCGACCAGCAGACTCGAATATTCGACCCTATTACTTCAAATCACTTCCAGAAGATGGATCATTAGCAAATTTTGAGATTATCTTGAATGGAAAGAATATTCATCCTTATCTTATTAATTTAGAAGAAAATCGTCGAAAACCAAGATGGTACAGAAGACCTAAATCTGAGGACAAACAGCTCTTTCGGGTAGATCATTCCCAAATTCCCCGAATCGTCTTCCAAAGGATTACAGCACGAGAACAATTACGTCGTGTAATTGCAGGAAAGATAGACGGAACTCATCTGATAAAACATAGACGGATTTGGGCTGAAAACAATATCAATTACTTGCTTCTTAGTCCTGGTTCGACTTCTAATTTGACAATATCATCTGACGCATTATTGGGGATCTTTAACTCCCTTTTTGTTAACTGGTTTCTTCACCAAATTAATTTAACAGCAGCTATCCCGCCAGCAGACTTGGGTCTTATTCCATTACCAATGAAAAACTTAACCATTACTGATTCTTTGAACGAACTAACGCAAAAAGTTTTACAAATGCGAGACCTTCTCAATACTTCCTCCACATCTTCGGAAATTTATACTCAATTGTGCCCTCATTGCACTTCCACTGGAAAAATCAATAAAATTCAAACAGAAATAGACGAAATAGTCTTTCAGTTATATGAGCTACCTGATGTCTACCAAAAAGAAATTCGAGATCAAATATCCTTACATCATCAATATTTTAACCACCACTAAAATTTAACATCAGGAACGGGAGAAATAAGGTAATATAAGGTTAAATTATAAATAAAATACCTAATTTAGGTTCTTTTCTGTTTAAAATCATTTTGACGATATTAATAAAGGCTTAATATCACTATGCTTAACGAAGCTCAACTATGCGCAATACTTATAAACCTTGATAATCTATGATCGAAACAGAAACTCATCAAAAAAAAGTTTAAATAACGAATAACCCCATATAAAAAAGAGTAAATTTAGGATTAAGTTGGTGAAAAAATGAAAAAATTACCCAAGTTCAGTTATTTGATTATTCTTACTTTGTTTTGCCTTCAATTTCTTTTTATGTTTGGACCGACTAGTGGTAATATTTCCTTTGTTAACAGTTTTTGGAATACGTTAGGATATGGTGTCCATGATGGGTTAGACGATTGGAGTGAGGCAGGAAAAGTAGATTTTTCAATACTGAATTTCACAGGAACTCTTTACATAAAAAATGACTTTTCTGATGTTTATATTGGAGTATTGATTGTTGGAAAAATGACCGATAATATAACTTGGAAAATAAATTTCGATGTAGACGCCGATGGTGTGTGGGCTGAGGATGCAAAATCAGTAACATTGCAGGGAGCGCCTGGAAATCTAGTTTTCACTTATGACGATGAGTACTATCTTCAAAATAATCCGCAGGCTTTTCCCGATTCGTCCCCAGATAATTTTATTGCTTCAACAAGGAATTTTAGCTTAGGTGGTTTTGATTACACCATTTTTGAACTCAAAATTCCATTATTAACCGACGATTATCTTCACGATCTTCAAGTTCAAG
>JAEOTU010000368.1 GCA_016839665.1 Candidatus Hodarchaeota archaeon | reverse complement strand
TGTACTGCCCAAGATCTTGGCTAGCACATTTAGAATAATAGCTCTGAAAGCATCAAATCACATCAACCCAGTGCATTATCACCCAGTAAAAAATATGAATATAGTCGTATATATTGGAAGAACACAGAGAATTTCTTAGTATTAGTCATATATAGGTAAGAAAAATGAAGATTTCAAATATATTCACCGATTTTTATTGTAAAATAAGTATATGTATATATAATCCATTCCAACAAGAAATCATTTCTTAGAAAATTAATAAATGAAAAGAAAAACCAGTTACCTCATTTATGAAGTTACTCTCAGAACTCAAAAAAAAGGAGTATTCAAGCATTTTTTTTTATGATTTCAGAAGAAATAGAATTTTTGAATTTTCATACGTCTAAAGGAACGATTGTTGGTCAATCAACTTCGCTGCAGTTCTAATATATTCCGATAATCGTGCTTGTTTCAACCGTTCTTGCAGCGAAGCATTAGTCTGGATGAGATAATGCCAAGTATCAACTTGTTCTTCTAAACGTTGATTTTCAAAGGATACTTTTTCAGCGAGACCTCCTAATCCCTTTTCTTCGATTGTCAACCCTGCCTGATTCAACAACCTTGTTGATTTTATAAGATTCCCCTCGATCATCGCAAACTTCGCCTGCAAAATCAAAGCGTTAACTTCCAAAGAAAATGAGTGTTCTTTTTGAGCCTGTTCATAGAGTTTTTGGAGTATCGCCTTGGTTTCCTCAAAAACCTCTACCTCGCCGTACGCTTTAAGTTCATCAAGTAATAATTCACATAAATTAATTAAAACCAACCCACCATAATACTGCAGAGTGGTTTCGTCATTGGCAATTTCAGTTAAGATTTTCTGGGCCTGAGCCTTATTTATAAAGCGCCTACTTGTTTTAAGTACTAAAGCTTCACCGAGACGATAATGTAGGAGTGTCAATTTGTCGGAGGGTTGCCGTTCATGTAACTCCTTTAATTGAGAGAGGTATGATTGGGCTTTGGAACGGTTCTGTTGTTCTAAAGCAACACGTAGAAGATAGAATAGATGGTGAGATCTGTATAGATCAGTTCCAATTGATTCTCGCACGTGTAAACTATTTTCTAGATACTCTTCAGCAAGATTAAGGTCACCCATTTTCCAATAAACACTACCAATGTTAGCAAACGTTGTTGCAATTCTTTCTTGGTCACCAATTGACTTCATCAAAGTTAAACTACGATGAAGATATTCTAATGCGAGTCTAAGCTCTCCTTTATCTCTATAAAGTCGTCCAATATTAGTTAAACATACTGCATTCGATAATGGATTTCCAATTGTCTCAAATAACGTTAAGCTCCGTTTATAACACTCCAACGCGTAGTTAAGCTCACCTCTATCATGATAAACCAACCCCAGATGGCTCAACGCTCTCGCAATATCGTAAAAGTTCCCAATTGATTCACTAATTGACAAACTACGTTGAATATGATCTAAAGCAAGACTAAGTTTCCCTGTTGTCCAATAAATACCACCCATGTGTCTTAATGTCTCTGCGATTCCCTGAGAATCTTCAATTGATTCTCTTAAAAGCAAGCACTTTTGACTATATTCTAAAGCAGTAGCAAATTCCCCTTTCCTCCCACAAACAATACTTTTCATATGGAGGAATGCTGCAACCCATTGAACTCCTTTTGCCTGTTCTTCAGACGTTAATGATTGATAAAGGGTATCCCCCTCCTTATAAAGCACTAATGCTTCTTGAAGTCTCCCTAACGGTATCAGAGGAGATATCTGAGCAATAATAAGGGCAATTATCAAACTCTTTTCCTTTAGCTCTGGAATTGAGGACCGACTCCGTGTTGCTGCATCTAAGGCTTCCTCATACTCTCCAAGTCGAACTAGTGCTCGAACTTTGTTGTAGATAAATACAACCTGTTCTGCCATGGATAATGAAGAATACTCTGCACTTTTTTCTAGCAGAGCAAACTGATCTAAGAATTCCTGATACTTACCTTTCGCATAGAGGTCTTTGAGTTGCTCAAACTCCATCTTACGAATCCCATTCGTAACTACTAATAGCTTTAATATTTCACTATTTCATAACTCTTTCCTATCATATGACTCGTTTTGATAATGACATTACTTCATTAGGCGTATGAACGATGGGAATATACTATATTTAGCGGATATTTAAAAAATTCCGTTTAAATCAATCATAAAACATAACCACTCCTTATTAATTCTTTTAAATTTCCTCCTCAAAATTATGTGGTGAAATTATCACTTTTGTTTCAAGTTCCTCGATTACGAGGGTTTCACACAATCAAAAACAGACCAGATAAAAGCTGTGGGTGCCAACTGCTTCCGGAAAAAATGTATTTAATTGATTGCAAAAAAGCATTAAATGAGTTAAAAACTCCCTAAATTCTGAAGGATCAGAATTTGGGTGATAGTGAAAGACAATAATGAAATATTTCATTATAATGAAAACACAACGAGGTTTGCTACAATGCAATTAGGTGGACAACCAGTAATTATTCTTAAAGAAGGAACAGAGCGCTCACGCGGCCGAGATGCTCTTCGAAACAATATTCAGGCCGCAATTGCTGTCGCAGACTCAGTACGTAGTGCATTAGGCCCGCGAGGGTTAGATAAACTATTAGTAGATTCACTTGGAGATGTTGTAATCACCAACGATGGTGCAACTATCTTGGATGAGATTGACGTTCAACATCCAGCAGCAAAGCTCCTTGTCCAGGTTGCAAAAACCCAGGATCAGGAAGTTGGTGATGGAACCACGACATCTGTTA
>JAEOTU010000367.1 GCA_016839665.1 Candidatus Hodarchaeota archaeon | reverse complement strand
TCCCTTACAGTATCGATGGTAGTGCCAATAACAACGACTCGTATCCACTAAGTTTCCCCCTAATCCCTCACGATCCTATTTACATCGATGAAAATGCTGATTTTGTGACACTGGGTTTTCCTGGAGCTGGTACGCAAGTGAGTCCTTATCGGATTGAAAATTACTATATTATCAATTCCTCTACAACATTAATCCATATTCAAGATACGACAGCGCATTTCATCATTCGTAACAATTCCTTAATTAGTTTAACGGGAATTAGTGATGGGATCTATCTCAGCAACGTCAGAAACGGCACAATCCTTGACAATATAATTCACGGTGCTAGATATGGTATTTATTTATTATCATCAATAAATAACACTCTATCTAGTAATACTATCTACAACAACACATATCATAGTATATACTTGTTACTCTCAACAGAAAATATCGTTTCCTACAATAACGTTTTGAATAACTCTAGGCATGGTATTACTGCGTCCTACTCTGATGATAATGTTCTTTCCTACAATACAGTCGCTAACAACTCCGAATATGGTATTGTGCTGTTTGATGCTCATGACAATAGCGTATTCAACAACACCATTTATAATAACACTCTTGATGGAATTATTCTAACGAATTCCACCACTAGTACTACTCTAGTAAACAATACAATCTATAATAACTCCCGTTATGGAATAATGTTAGCTTATTCCAGTACCGATAATAATATTTCTTTTAATGATATTTATGGCAACTTAGGGACTGGTATTGCTTTGTATCTGAATATTTCAAGTAATAATATTTCGAACAATATCATCTATCGTAATTTCAAGAGTGGCATTGGTGCAATCAATTCGTCAAGTAATAATATTCTTTCAAACAATATTTTCAACAACTCCTGGGATGGTATCGGATTAATTAATTCATCCAGTAATAATAATATTATCAATAATGAGATCCACCACAATCTCTGGAACGGTATTTTCATGAATGCTTCCTCGAGTCATAATACTCTTTCCGACAACACCCTATATAATAACAGTGAGAATGGAATATTACTAGAATCTTCCGCTTTTAATAATTCTGTTGTGAGTAACTCTATTTACAATAATTCTCTTGATGGAATTTTCTTAGAAAACTCATCTAATTATAATATCCTTATTAGTAATACCATTACCAATAACAGTCTACATGGGATTCATTTAGAGATCTCTACTCACACTAATGTCTCTTGGAATGTTATTTCTAATAGTAGTCAATATGGTATTTACCTAGAATTCGCCAATGATACCATTGTCAATGGAAATTCTTTCATCGATAATACAGGCGGTACTTCTCAAGCGTTTGATAATGGCACGAATAATTTGTTCCTGACTAATTATTGGAATGAGTTGACGGGATTAGACGAGAATTATAATGGAATTATCGAAAATGTCTATTCAATTGATGGTTCTGCTGGTAATACAGATCAATATCCCCTAGTTATTTTCATAATTCCTCACTCACCAATTGCCATTCACAATAATGCTGACTTCTCAACACTTGGGTTTCAAGGAGCAGGAACAATAAGTGATCCATACATCATTGAGGGTTATAATATTACTAGTTCAGCATCAAATTTGATCTTAATAGAAAATACAGACGCTTATTTCATAATCCGAAGCAATGTATTGAATGGGCTTAATGGTGGTTTTGAGGGAATTCTCTTAGCCAATGCAACAAATGGGATAATCGAACAAAACAAGATTTTCAGAGCTAACAATGGAATATTATTGCAATCCTCTAGTAATTATACTTCCATTTTGAATAATATCATCTATAACAATAGTTGGAGTAGTATCAAAATAGAAGTCTCTAATGGTTGTTCATTATCCGATAACCGAATGTTCAATAACTCACAGTATGGAATAGAACTATTTGATACTTCAAACACTACTCTCAATAGTAACATTATTTATGATAACACATATTCTGGTATTAGGATTTCCTTATCCAGTAATAATAACACAGTCTTCAACAATACCATCTATAATGTTAGACACACTGTGGGAGAAGGCATTTACATATTTTCAGCGGATGACAATTTGATCGAAAATAACACTCTCTCAAACAGTCCCTATGGTTTAATAATGATCGCTTCTAGAAACACTAATGTTTCAGGAAACACCCTATCTAATCACACCTTATATGGAATTGCTGCTAGCCTCTGTTTAGAGCTTGTTATCTCCTTCAACTCTGTCTACAATAATACATTTTCAGGTATTGTACTAGCTAAAACCAACCAAAGCACGCTTCTAAATAACACAATTTTCAGTAACTCCGAAAACGCGATTTGGTTGAATGACACAGAAAATAATGTAATAATGAGCAATAGGATCTTCAATAATACCATTCACGGAGTCTACCTCGCTTATTCAAACAATATTGTTGTTACTAGTAATAAAATGTATAATAACTCCAATGATGGTATGTATGTGAGTACTTGTAGTAATTGCAATATTTCCTATAATGAGGTCTTTAATAACAGTAACCACGGTATAGATTTATGGAATTCGACAATAAATAACCTAATTTCTAATAACGAAGTCTATGATAATTTTAAACAAGGGATTAGACTACAATCCACCGCATATTCCACTGTATTTAACAACAAAATCTCAGGTAATTCATTATATGGTATTGCATTGTATTACTCAAATAATTCCGTTATAGCCAGTAACACGCTCTTCAATAACGACCCACACGGAATCTGGGTTATAGATTATTCTATTCATAATATTATAACAGGAAATAATATTTCCTTCAACACCCAATATGGAATTTATTTCAAAGGGTTAACCGTGGTTGATAATACCATTGAAGATAACACTATTCATAACAATAGCGTATGTGGTATTCTTCTTGAACACACAAGTCATAATTATATTGTGAATAACACTATATACGATCATTCTGTTAATGGGATTCAAATATCGAACACTAGTGATACGATTTTCAACCTAAATAATACAATTTTCGATAACACTGTGTTTAATAATCTACGCGGAATCTTCCTCACAAATAATAATGATAGTCTCATTTCTAATAATTCACTCTATAACAACGAGCATGGAATAGTGATTGGCTCATCAACTAATGTTTCTGTGGAATATAACTCTTTTCATGACAACAATGCATATGCCATTTACCTGTATTCTACTACATCCAAAAATAAAGTGTCAGGTAATAACTTCATTGATAATAATCAAGAAGGGACTCAAGCGTTCGATGCAGGAGTAGATAATACTTTTAATTCCAACTATTGGGATGATCATACTGGTCCTGATGTGGACTTCGATGGTATTGTGGATAATCCATATCAGATTGATGGGGGAAGTAACACAGATCCTTCTCCGCTTGCCTCATTAATTCAACCTCCATCTCCACATGACCTTACCACACCGACAGTTCAGTATCCTAACGGTGGCGAAATCCTTAACGGCACTGTAAACATCCGATGGACTGAAGCAGTAGACTCACTTGGATATAGTGTCACTTACAGCGTATCTTATTCTTCAAATAATGGAGTAATATGGGTTGTACTTAAATCGGGTCTGACAGGACTCAATTACTCCTGGGATACCACTTCCTATTCTAATCGCACGACTTATTTGATCAAAGTCATTGCCAGTTCTGACAGTCGTACCGCCGAAGACATTTCAGATGCCACCTTCACGATTCAAAATCCTCCAATCCATCTACCGATATTAATAGATGGAAATGCTGGTTTTATCACATTAAACCTTCCTGGAGACGGTACAGCAGGAAACCCGTATATCATTGAGGGATATTACTTTGTTAATGCCACAGGCCACTTAATTGAAGTTCGTAATACCATTCTTTATTTCACTATCCGAAATAATTATTTGAATGGGATGAATGGAGATTTCAATGGCATTCATTTTGAAAATGTTAAGTATGGAATGATTGTCAACAACAAGATTTACAACTGTACTGTTGGAATCTCCCTGACTTCCTCCGACACCAATAGTATTATTAATAATTCAGTTTTTAACAATAAAAATGATGGTATTTCCCTTATTCAAACTATTAATACCAACATTTCTATCAATACTATTTTTGGGAATACAGGGAATGGTATCTATCTTGATGAATCCGCTAATAATAATATCTTTCAAAATGAGATCTTTGAGAATGGGGAAAGCGGGATTTTTTTTGAGGATTCTAGTGAGAATACCATCTTAAAAAATAATATTCACGACAATGGCCAAAATGGGGCTAGCTCTCCCAACACGCAGGATGGAGGCATGGGTGCAAGCTTATACCAAATTTCAGGTGGCCATGGTATCCTACTAGACCCAGCTAATTATAATACTATTGAAAATAATGTTGTTTATGGGAACTTGGGCCATGGGATTTATTTGTTTGAGTCAGCTAATGATATTGTAGTCAAGAATGATATTTACGAAAATGGTGAGAGTGGTGTGTTCCTAGAGAACTCAGATTTTAACAATATAAGTAGTAACGATATCTATGATAATGGCCACAATGGAGCAGGTTCCACACTGGTCTGGAATAGTGGTATAGGTTCTACTATGCATATTATTACTGGTGGCCATGGTATAATACTAGACCCAGCTAATCAGAACACTATTGAGAAAAATACTGTTCATGGGAATGCACTTCATGGAATTTATCTGTTTGAATCAAGTAGTGACATAATCAACCAAAATGAGATTTTTGAGAATGGAGAGAATGGTATTTTCTTGGAGGATTCCAATAACAATAATCTGACTAAAAATGTCATCCATGATAATGGCCAAAATGGAGGAGGTTCTAGTGTGCAGGCTATCTCTGGTGGTCATGGGATTTTACTGGATCCTTGTCGGGATAACATCATTTCTGAAAACACAATAGCAAATAATAGTTTATATGGAGTTTATCTTAGTAAATCGACAAATAATATTGTCCAATGGAATAATTTCATGGACAATAACCGTAATAACCCTGGTGCAACTTCACAAGCCTTCGACGACGGTACAGGCAATGATTTCTTGTATAATTACTGGGACAATCATGACAATGTTGATAGTAATAATGATGGAGTTGCTGATGGAGACTATCCCATAGATGGTAGCACAGGCAACACCGATGATTTACCCATTGCTACAGTTGGAGGCACTACTACAGATATCCCCTTACAACCTGAGGATAATCTCCTAATGATTTTGATTATATTAATTGTATTTAGCTCTGGCGTTGTGGTAGCTATTGTCTTCATTAGAAGAAGATTAAGATCCCGAGAGATAAGAAAAAGAGCTTTGAGAGGTTTTGATCATCTTTCCGACCAAGCACGTCATCTTGCCGAGACTTGGGAAAAAGACGAGTGATAAAAATACGAATCGGCTTACAATCTTTATTCTACTTCTATTTTTTCCTTCTTATTCGATTTTTTTTGCATTAATACACAAAATATTAATACTGTTTTACTTGAAGTAATTTTTGAGGTATTTGGTCTTGAGTTTTCGTTTTCTTTCTGATATTTTCAAACGGAAGAAAGAGCAAACTAAGGTACCAGCTCATGAGAATAAACTGAAACAAGTTGAACTACTCGTTCATAAAGGTAAGTTTGATGAGGCGCTTCATACAGTCGAACGGTTAGAGAGAGAGGGAGATATCAATGAGAACACTAAGAGTCAAAATCAGATTTTGAAAAGTCTGATCTTTACTCGGAAGGGGGAATATGATAAGGGGTTAATGTTAGCTGAAACTACTTTAAAGAATAAAAGTCAGATGGAAGACAAATTTTTAGTGATGGATGCATATATTTCATTAGCAACCGTGTTACTCGAACTTGGAGACCTAAGTAGGTGTCTCGAGGTTATTGAAGAAGCTGAAAAAATACTTCTTACTTTTGACTCTAAACAACCACAATTCAAAACAAGAGATTCTTCATTGAAACATATCTTGGGTAACATCTATCGTAAAAAAGGAGAGTTTAACCTCGCTATAAATCTCCTCCAACAATCTCTGTCTCTTAAAAAGGAATTAGAAAATGAAATTGAACTAGCTTCCATTCTGAATGATATTGGAATTGTTCATTTTTACAAAGGAGAACTTAAACAGGCTCTCAAACACTTTCAGCAAAGCTTTGCTATTTATGAAGGACTTGAAAATCAACGGTCAATGGTTAAAGCCCTCAACAATATAGGAATGATTAAGTGGCGAACTGGGGAATTGGATCAAGCTTTAGAATATTATCAGAAATGTTCTACCATTAGTGACGAGCTTGGAAATAAACGATACACTGCAACAATCTTACTAAATATGGGATTGATATACAAACAAAGAGGAGATCTAAACTCAGCCTTGGATTTCTGCCAAAAAGCAGTAACAACTTTTGAAGAGCTGGAAAGTGAAAAAGAAATTGCTATATGTCTCAATAATATCGGTTCTATCTATATAAAGAAGGGAGAATTGGATCGGGCGTTGCAATTCTACCAAAAAAGCCTAAACATCGCAGAAAAACTAGAAGACAAGCATGAAATCGCTCTTTGTTATAATAATCTTGGAGAAGTTTACAAAAATCAGGGAGATTGTGAGACCGCGATAAAATCGTACAAAAAGGGTTTATCACTATTTGAGGAATTGGGCAATAATTTAGATGCTTCTTTATGTCTTGTAAATTTAATTGACATATTCGTGATGACAAGATTCGTGAAGCAAGACAAAGACCAAGTCAATCAGTACTTACATAAATTGAAAGAGATAAATGATAAAGAAGAACATAAGCAAATAAGTCAGAGATATAACTTAGCAAAAGCTATGATATCAAAAGTGAGTGATAGAGTGATTAAAAGAGCAGAAGCTCAAGTATTGTTTCAGCAAATTGCGGATGAAGAGATTTATGAAATCGATGTTACAGTAGTAGCAATGCTAAATCTCTGTGAGTTACTTCTAATAGAGCTTAAAGCATCTGGAAGTGAAGATGCATTAAAGGAATTAAAATCACTCTTAAAACGGTTACTTAAAATTGCTGAAGAATCTCACTTATGGCTTACACAGATCTACTTGCTTCAATCAAAGTTAGCTCTGCTGGAACTGGATCTTAAAAAGGCGCAGAAATTGATTCGAAAAGCTGAACTAATTGCCGAGGAGAAAGGACTGAATCAAGTTGCCACCACGATTTTACTTGAAGCTGAGTTACTAGCAAATCAACTTAGCAAATGGGAACACATTATCGAACAGAAACCTTCAGTAAATGAGATGTCAGAATTAACTCAATTTGAAGAACTTCTGGAGAGGATGATTTATAAGAAACTCTTTTGTAGAGAGGAAGAGATCCAAGAATACGCCGAAAAAGCGAGATTTCTTGTGGAGAAATGGGAAACCGCATTGTAGTAAAAATTGAAAAAGCACCAACTTTTTAATACCATTGTTTTTTAATTAGTAAAAATATTGACTAAGATTAGGGTTGATCGATTTGTCGTTGAAATCATTGGCTATTTTGAGCCATAAAGGCGGAGTAGGGAAAAGTAGTATTGCAGTCAATTTAGCAGTCCACTTAGCGAAAACAGGTAAGAATACCTGTTTACTTGATAACGATTTCCATGGACCTTCGATTATTACATTTTTTCAAAAGGACAAAAAGCTTAAGTGGCTAAATGAATATTTATTGGGTAACGAGGCCATTGACAATTGTTTACAAGATTTCTCTTCGCCTCTTGACCTTGCTGGGAAACTTTGGGTGGGATTTGCAGACCCTACTCCTGAGTCAATTCAAAATCTCATTCGAATCGATCAAAAAACCTCGATAAAGATGTTACAAAGCCTTATCAAAATGAAAAAGAAACT
>JAEOTU010000366.1 GCA_016839665.1 Candidatus Hodarchaeota archaeon | reverse complement strand
TATTGAATCTTATTGGAGCATTAGATAGACCAACAAAAGGGAAGATTACGATCAATGGAGACGAAGTCACACGCTTTAATCGCCAGCAGCAATTTTCTTTTCGTCGAAACACAATTGGATTCATATTTCAAACATTTAACCTGTTTCCAACATTATCTGCTTTAGAAAATGTCCAATATGTTGCAGATCTGGGTCGAATGAGGAAAAGTAAACAAAAATCCATCGAAGCTCTGAAAGCGGTTGGTCTTGAAGACCGAATCCGCCATTTCCCGCATCAATTGAGTGGGGGAGAGCAACAAAGAGTAGCTATTGCACGTGCTTTAGTAAAAAACGCTCCGATTATTTTAGCTGACGAACCAACAGGAGAATTGGACTTTAAGACGGGGAAACAAATTTTACAACTATTACTAGAACAACAAGAAAATAGCACCGTCTTAATTGTAACTCATAATCGACAGATTGCACGAATCACCGATCGAGTCATTGAATTACATTCAGGGAAAATCACTGAGGATGGACCACCAAAGAATGGGAAAGTAATCATTGAAGAATTACGTTGGTGAAATATATGGGAAATTTCAAACTCCTTCTTCAATGGACATTTCGGGATCTGAAACAACGAAAAATTCAGGTAATAGCTATTGCTTTAATCATTGGATTAGGCACAGGAATCTATACAGGATTGAGTAGCACAACCCTCTGGCGAGAGCGTGCATTCGAACAAAGCAATGATCGCCTGAATATGTTTGATCTCAAAATGAACTTATTACCTGGAAGTTGGATACCGCAATCAAATATTTCTTCTGCGATTCAAACTCTGTCACATAAAGACTGGATCAGCGCGTTAGAATATCGAGTAAGTTTTCCAACAACAGTTAATGCGTCTACTTCTAGCCAAACTATTTTGGTAAATGGTCGCATTATTGGTGTCAATGTAACAGATGGGTCTGATAACTTGAAAGTTAATGGTATTCATACCACTGATGGCCGACATATCAGGCCAGCAGAGAAATCTGAAAACGTTTGTCTTATAGAACATAACTTTGCTAACTATCACAATTTACAACCTAATAATCAAATGATTACAATTGCGGGAGGAATTGAACTAACGTACATTGGAACAGCACTCACGCCTGAATTTTTTATGGTGGTAGAGGAGAATCTGATCTACGCCCAATCATCTTTTGCTGCATTATTTGTCCCTCTAGAAACAGCTCAAACTATTCTCTACCAAATTACTGGGCTGACTCCAGGATATGTAAATGAAGTCGTTTTTTTATTAAAATCTGAAGCGAATCACGAGGAGTTCATATTGGATCTTGAAAATTACTTCCAAGATCATTATCCCCTTATTTTTTTTGACTTCATAGAAAAAGACGACCACACTGCTTATAAAATGCAGAAAGAAGACATTTCAGGAGATCAAAGTCTGTATTATATTTTTTCTTTTCTTATCATAATCATAGCAGCATTTGGTGCATACAACCTCATTTCAAGGGTAGTAAATTCGCAAAGAAGGCAAATCGGAATAAATATGGCTCTAGGTGTTGCACCTCGTCAGATAGCATATAGGTATCTTTTGTTCAGTCTCGAGATAGCTCTTGGAGGGGTGATCTTTGGATATATTTTTGCGGCATCATTAGGAGGACTATTGGGTGACGTAATTTTGGAAATTACACCTTATCACGTGTGGGAAGAATGGATAGTACCTGAGTTATTCTTACAGGGAACACTCTTGGGGATTATTATTCCATTTATTGCATCTATTGTGCCTATTTGGCACTCTACTCGGATGCAGCCGATCAATGCAATTCAAACAGGAGCCAAACTGGGTACAGGTAGAGGATTCTCTCCATTGCTAACTTGGATCCATCTTCCAGGCTCGATTTTTGTTCAACTACCTTTTCGGAATCTGTCTCGTAATTTACGAAGGACAGCATCAACTCTAACAGGTATTGCATTGGCGATATGTGTCTTAGTAGCTGTTCTGGGTTTTGTCGATGGGGCTAGTCTATTACTAGATAGTGAACAAGAGGTCATGAAGGGGGATTCTGAAGGACGGATAGACGTAATATTAAACAATTTGTATAATGCTTCGCATAAATCTGTTACAAATATTTCCCAACACTCTGACGTGAAGTTGGCTGTACCCATGATCCAAGTACCAGTCTCGATATACAGTGGACTAGACTCACTTGAAATAATTCTTCGGTGCTTTAGTTTCCCTAACGAAATTTGGGTCCCTGAAACTATCAGGAGTCTAAATCCACTAAATTTATCTGCTGGTATTATTATCTCTCAAGAGGCAGCACGAGACTTGAAAATTGATGTGGGAGATTATGTTACGCTTGAACATCCTTTCCGCAAATCAGCAATAGAATACTCCAAAGAAAATACGACATTTCGAGTGATTGGAATTCAAAATAGCAAAATTCGATTTTGGGCGTTTATTGACATCTCAAATGATCATATCTTCAATTCTACTGGATTAATTAATTCAATCATGATTGTACCTAAAGAGGGGGTAACAGAAACATCCATTCAGAAGAGCTTCTTCCCCCTTCCAGGATATAGTGGTATTCAGTCAGTCACAAGACTAGTAAAGGTCTATGAAGAGCTCATTGAGATGTTTAAATCCATTTTTGACGTAATACAATATGTAGTTTTTATCTTAGCCTTTTTATTAGTTTATAATACTACAACTGTGAATATTGATGAGCGAACCCGGGAATTAGCAACCATGGGAGCATTTGGCACCCCAATTCGTACTTCTTCTTGGATCTTAATGCTAGAGTCTATGATTCTAGGAATCTTAGGAACGGGAATTGGGTTCTTTTTCTTCTCTCCTTTTGTCGTAGATGTTCTTGAGGCACGAGTAGATGAAGCGATGAACGAAATATGGTTGACAGCATTTCTCTATCCCGAAAGTATTATGATTACGATATTGATTGGAGTTGTACTTGTAACTTTGACACCTTTATTATCAATTCGTAAATTGATGAAAATGGACTTACCTTCTGCGCTTCGTGTAATAGAGTAGATAAAGTTTATAATCTCTAAAACCAAGTAAAGAGAATAAGAAAAATAGTTGCGAACTATTAATCCTTCATTGATCTTTAACGCTTACTATTTCTACATTGGTAGGATAGATTTTGTTGACAATACGCCATGTATCATTGACTTTTAACATGTGATAAAAATCGATATATCGTTCAGTTATCTTATCTTCAGTTCGAAAAATTAAATCTATTATCACTGAAGCAGCGTTTCCTATGATATTTAGAGATTTAATAGTATAGCTACCAATTGTAGGTTCTGTGTCTTCTTTTTTAGCTTGTTCAGCCATATCTTTCCAATGGTCCCTGAAAGCGTAGGAGATTTCTCCTTTTAACGCACCACAACTTAATCCTTTTTCAAAAAATATCACACTAATTTTGTGATAATCCAGTTGATTGAGTCCCTCAACAAAAATGTCAAGTGATTTTCGTATGTTTTCAATTTCTGAAGATTTCATAAAGAATCATCTCTAAAGATTGAGTTTGTTTAAATCATAAGTCCTGATAACAAATAAAAATATTCCGATTGTGGTAGATTAGCGTAAGGACAAAAAAAATGGAAATTCTTACTTAATCTATTGTTATGGACTTATAAAGTGATAAAGCGATTGTTTCTATGTCTGGTCTCTCTGGGATAACTGTCTACTTTGTATCTAGTCAAGCTTTCTCCCTATTGCCCCTCAGTAATCAATGTGCTGCTGATACTACGGATAAACAGAAATCAATGATTTTA